>JBFYPO010000064.1:0-12060 GCA_041303215.1 Asinibacterium sp.
TCAAACAATTCAGCTAATCTAGATTTGTTAAAAATAGCCAGGGTGACTTCGATACCCAAATCTGCCTGTACACTTGGGATTCCCTTTGTATTTAAAAAGCCTTTTAAATACGCTGTCGCAGGATACGGAGTATTGAGCTGCGTAAAGGGGGGTGTCAATAAAAAGACAGGTGATTTCATTGGATTATTTTACCGCCTTCATTTGAATAATATCCACCACAAAAGCAAAAGCCATGGCAAAATAGATGTATCCTTTTGGAATAGCTAAATGAAAGCCCTCTGCAATTAAAGACATGCCAATCATCATTAGGAAACTCAAGGCCAATATTTTAAAGGAGGGATGCTTTTTAATGAAATTACTAATTGGGAGTGAAGCAAAAATCATAATGACTACAGCAACAATAACCGAAGTATACATCACCCATAATTCTTGTGCCATACCTATTGCGGTAATGATAGAATCAATTGAAAAAACAAGGTCTAATAAAATAATTTCTAATAATAACTTTTTGAAGGTGCTCGTTTTAGGTACGATAGGCCCTTCTGTTTCCTTTGCTTGTTCAGTTTTATGATAAATTTCAACGGTACTTTTATAAATTAAGAAAAGACCGCCGGCAATTAAAATGATTCCTTTTCCAGAAAAAGCGATATCAGCCAACACAAATAAAGTTTGATCTAATTTTAAAATCCATGAAATAAAGGTTAATAAAATTAAGCGCATGACCATCGCTAAGCCAAGTCCCCAATACCTTAACTTGTTTCTTTGATGATCTGGCAATTTATCAGATAAAATCGAAATAAATATCACATTGTCAATGCCTAAAATAACTTCTAAGAGTATTAAAGAGACCAAAGGGATAATTGCATCTATCATAGTATTGTTTTTACTGCTACAAATATAGGCATAGAATGTATTTATGCTCAGAAAGGGTAGCTTAAAAAGCAAAGAAACTTGCAAGTATGCTCTATAATCCTGTAACAAAAGCGTCTGCTAGTTATTTGACCTTTGATTGAACATTATTCAATCATTTTTAAATTAAAGATCATGGACACAGGAAGAGCAGCATTAGGGGTAATCGCAGGCATTGCCGCTGGCGCATTATTAGGTATTTTATTTGCACCTGCTAAAGGCAGTGTAACAAGAAGAAGAATTGTCCACAAAGGCGAAGAATACGTAGACGACCTTAAGGAAAAATTCGAAGATTTGTTAGAATCTGTAACAGACAAGTATGATGAATTAAAAAGATCAGTTGATCATCATGTAAAAGACTAGTTTAATCCAACAAAAAAAACATACATGACTAACAATACTATTTCGATTGAGCCAATTTTAAAAAGTATAGAAATTTACACAACAACATCTATACAATTGTATAAATTATACATTGTAGACTTTATTGCGAATATTTATGCTGAATTATATACAAAATTAATCTTAATAGTATTGTTGGTATCTTGTATTTTGTTTTTTTCAATTGGACTTTCATTATGGTTGGGCGAACTGCTAGGTAAAAACTATTTTGGTTTCTTAACAGTTTCGGGCATCTATTTTATGATTGCCCTAGTTGTTTTAAAATTCAAACAGTATTTCATCAATGACCCTGCTTACAATCGAACTGCCCGAAATTTAAAGTAGCAATCATGAGCAGAACAAAAGAAAGAATTATCATTCAACAAGAAATTGCCCTATTAAAAGCAAAGCTTTCAAAGGAAAGAGCAAGCATTGAATTTGAACTTAATTTTACACTTGACCAATTGAACCCCTTCAAAAGAATAGAAAAGTCTTTAGAATCTACTTTCGAAACTGTACTTAGAAAAATAGGTTCTATTTTAAAAAACTAACCGCCTTCCTCACTTCTTCTAATAATTGGTTTAATTGTTCCCTGTCCAAGTACTTCCCCTTTCTTACAAATCCAAATATTTGTTGTGTATTTTCAATTTTTTCTAGCGGATTGGCATTTAAAATCAATAAGTCAGCTTTCTTATTTATTGCAACAGCTCCATAATCATTTTGCAAGCCAAAGAATACAGGCCCATTAATTATAGAACAGCTCAACGCTTCTTGAGGTGTTAATCCATATTTTACCATGATCGCTAACTCTTCGTGCATACCCAAGCCTGGATAATTATACGAATTCAAAAAACCAGCATCTGTCCCTGCCAAGATCGTGACGCCAGCATGGTACAAAACTGGCAATAAGTTTGCTGCCGCTTCAAAATTAGCATGTCTAAATTGAACCGCTTCCGTATTGTCACCCGCTGCTCTATTCACTCTCCATGCATAAGTTCTTTTAAATGCTGGTCCCAGGTATTTTAAATATTCATCTTTTGTGAAATCAAATTGATCTAAATAAGTTGTCTTAAAACTTCCGTTTATTGTTGGGACAACTGCTGTTCCATTTGCAGCAAGTTGTTTGAATTTTTGAATCGCTACTTCTTTATTAAAAGTGTTTAAATATAAGACGGAGGCTTCTTTACTACTAATTTTACCTGCTGCTCTTAAGGCTGTAATACTATCTTCCTTGTTCGATGCTGCTCTTTGCAAATAGCCAATATGTTCAATCGCTGATAAGCCAGCATTGGCATAAGTAGCCACTGTCATGGTTGCCGGGATATGTCCGCTTACTTTCCATCCTCTTTTTTTGGCGGCCACAATACTTTTTAAAAATAAAGATGACTCCAAGGTATTGTCCGTAATTTTTACAAAATCAACTTTTAATTTTTGTAAAGAATCTAAAGCAATTTCTAATTCATTTTCGTTTCCTATTTCTAAATCACCTGGCCAGATAGATTTGATGCCTTCTAATTTAGGACCTGATGTAAAAATACTAGGGCCTTCTAACCTGTTTGCTGCAATAGCATTTTTCCAAGCAATCACTGAATCACTGATATCCCCTGCGCAATCTCTTACATGACTGATCCCCATTGCGGTGTATAAGGGAAGTAAAAGCTTATTCTCGCCGATTAAGGTATCCCCTCCAAAATGTACATGCATATCCCATAAAGAAGGCATGATAAACTTGTCTGTCCCATCAATCGTATTTAAAGCTTTATATTTTTTTTGTATCTCTTGGCTATTTCCGGTGGCTTTTATAAAATCCTTCGCCACCACTACTGCTTGATTAGGTATGATTATATTATGAGCTACATCAACAATGTTAACATTTTTAATGATAAGATCCGCAATGGCTGTTTGGGAATAAAGAAGACATGTGCTAAAGAGACAGGCTACCAATAGCGAATATTTTTTCATAAAATGTATAGCTTTAAATTACCTATTAAACAGCAGCTTAAAGTAAAAAGAAGGCTTAGTTAATTTTGCCCTGATATCTACCTCGTAAAACATACAAGTTATCAATTCTTTTACTTGCTTATTTCTATTGCTGATATTGACAATTAAATTGAACAACATGGGATACATGATTAATTTTTGTAAGCGATGACTTAGACGTAATTCAGTACCCATAATTCTTTCAATATCCACATCATATTGAGCCAATGTCGCTTTAGAAAAATCATTGGCCTTAATAGCATTGGCGGCATTAATAGCTGCACTTTGTCCAGAGTATAGTGCATTACCAATACCTTCTCCTGTAAATGGATCGATTAAGGAGGCGGCATCCCCTACCAACATATATCGATCTCCTGATAAAATCCTTTTTTTACTTCCCAACGGTAACCCATAACCATCCACTGTATCCACTAAAGTTGCGTTCTTAAATCTTTCTTTAATGATTGGATCTGATTCCACAATTTTTTGTAATTCCTTTTTTAAGTTAATCTTTCTTTTACTAATCTCATTAGATAACATACCCACCCCCACATTTGCCTCGCCATTAGGTAAAGGAAAGATCCAGAAATAGCCAGGTAGTAATGATTTAATAAAATGTAATTCTATAAAATTATCTGAATTCATACCTGTTACATTTTTATAATAAGCACGTAAGCCTGCCACATAATGATCTGGCTCCATTTTAATACCTGCAATACTTTTGCTAAAAGAAGAATGTGCCCCATTGGCAACTATTAACAAGTCTGCTTTTAATGTAAAGTCATTATCTCCAGTAATAAGATAACCGTCCTCTTCGAGCTGATAACTATTAATATTAATACCTTCCATCACTTGGACATGTTGGCATCTTTTTATTTCATCCACTAAAAAATTATCAAAAAGCATACGTTTGCAAACATATCCGATTGGCTTTTCCTTATGCGTGGCGTTGTCTTTTTCATAATCAGTTCTATACCCAACTTCTAGTTCTTTACGATTGGGTGCCACAAAAGTGACTCCCCAGCTATTTAATTTAATATCTAGTTTTTCGAGACGCTTCACAATCTCTGGGTCAATTCTATTTAAGAATGTGATCACCTTGCCACTTAAGCCATCTCCACAAATTTTATCTCTTGGAAAAACTGCTTTGTCTACAACGATACAATCCACACCTAACTGATTAAGCTTAAGTGCCGCTGCTGCTCCGGCAGGGCCAGCTCCAATGATACAAATTTTAGTTTTTATCATAAAATATTACCTCTTTTATAAAGAATACGAATTCTATTTTAGTTAGTAGGTGCCACTGGCCCCATTCTAATAGCTTTAACTTGAGTTGGCCATTTTATTTGTTGACCATTATTCATTAACGCTTTATCTCTTGGGAATGTTTCATTGTCTTCGGATGCCATATACACTAATATCGCAGTTAGAATGGCATTGTTTTTTACATCATCAAAAATCACTTTATCATAAGTGTCTCGATTTGTATGCCAAGTGTAGTTAAAATAAGACCAATTTAATGCACCTAAAGAAAATCCTGGAGCACCTACACCAATAAAAGAAGCGTGATCACTACCTCCGCCACCAGGTGTGCCAGGGAAAGTCGTCTTGATAGAATCTTTCATAGCGCCTGGAACAGCGGCTAACCAACGCGTAAGAAAATCTCCTGCATGTTGAAAACCTTGTCCAGAAATATTGACGATCCTGCCTGTTCCATTATCTTGATTAAATAATGCCTGAAGTTTATTTACAATTTCAGGATGGTCTTCTACAAAAGCCCTTGAACCATTTAAACCTTGTTCCTCACTACCCCAGTGACCCACTAAAATGGTACGTTTAGGATTAGGATAAAACTTCTTTAGAAGACGCATTGCTTCCATCATGGTGATGGTACCTGTACCGTTATCTGTAGCACCTTGACCACCGTCCCAAGAATCAAAATGGGCAGATAACATCACATATTCCTCTGGCTTTTCTGTTCCTTTAATTTCAGCAATCGTATTGAAAGAAGGCACAACACCTAAATCTTTTGAATCTGTTTGAATACTAATCATCGGGTTGTCTCCAGATTCAACTAAACGATACAATGTGCCATAATCTTCTAAAGCGATATCAACCGTTGGAATTATAGAGGTATAGGCATTGAAAATTTTATCTACACCAAAACCACTAGACCAGCTATTCGTCAAAATGCCAACCGCTCCTGCTTTTTCAAGTACAATTGGAAGCATTTTTGTTGAATACCCCGTTTTAGCAATGCGTTTACGCCAAGCATCGGTCTGCGCTGTGCGTTCTTTTTTAAGCTGCTCAAAAGAGGCCTTTGTTGCAAATTGTTGCCAATTATCATCTGGTCTTCCTGTGGGTTGGTTCATTGAAATCATTACAAACTTCCCTTTTACATTCGGCAACCAATTTGCAAAAGCAATTGAATCTGCAACATCTGGAATAATTATAATTGATGCCTTAATCGCTTTTCCTTTTGTAGAAGGACTCCAAGCCAATTGAGTGCCTTCTAAACTTTTAACCCTTGGAGACAACATATCTATATGAGTGATGCCTCGCTCCCAACCTTTCCAATCGCCCCATTTTTCATTACGCGCAGTGATACCCCAATTCGTATATTTTTCAACAGCCCAATCATTGGCTTTCTTCATTTGTGGTGTACCCACCAATCTTGGCCCAATACCATCAAATAATTCATGTGCTAAATTTTGTAATTGAGAATTTTTCTCCCCCTCTTGAATCATTTTTTCGACAACTGTTTGTGCAAATAAACTTTGCGTACTTAACAAACAGATTAGGATAAATATTTTAGCTTTACTTCCTGTAGTACTAAAATGAATGGATTGATTTATTTTCATATCCTTAAATGTAAGAAAAACAGGAACTATTAACAACAAAGTTTGAATAAAATGATGAATAATAAAGCAATCATAATCAAAACCCTCACAGATGGTGTAGATCAATTTAATGAGTTGATAAACAACCTAAACGAGGAAAATTTTGAAGCCAATTATAACAATAAATGGTCTGCAGGTCAAGATTTAGTGCATCTCATTAAAGTAATAGGAATCGTCAATATTGGCTTTACCCTGCCTAAATTTTTATTGCGCCTATTATATGGTGCCAATAAAAAAGAAGCAAGGAGCTTTGATGAACTTCAAACCTTATATAAAAAATCCTTGGAAGGAGGGGCAAAATCACCAACTATCTATATACCAAAACCAGTTTCATTTAAAGACAAAGACACTTTAGTTTCAAAGCACACCTCTTTGATTCAGGCATTTATCAAAAAAATTGAAGCCCACTCAGATTTCGAATTAGATACTTATAGGTTACCTCACCCAATTTTAGGAAAAGTAAGTTTAAGAGAATTGACACTATTCACTGCATTGCACACAACACATCACTTGGAGTTATTAAAACAGAAATTAGTGCAGCAAATAGCGATTTAATTATCTAAAAAGTTTTTTGTCTGCATAAAAGGTTCCAAACGGAACAAGTGAAGCTATAAATCCAAAAAACAATTTAAGTAGGTTCCAACGGTGTAAAAATGCTACTTGAAGCAGCAAAAAGACATAAAGCACAAAAAGAACACCATGCGCTAAACCAACCACATAATTAGGCTGTGGCATAGAAAATTTGTATTTTAAAATCATGGTAATCCCTAAAAGTAAATAGGAGCAACCTTCTATAAATGCGATAATTCTTAATCTCCCCAAAGCCGTTTTTAATAATTCTTTTATCATTATATTATGTCTAATTAACATTTAAATCAATTAAAGTAAAAACTTTAGTATAATTCCGTTCCGTAAAAGTACGAATAACAAAGGATATGAAAAATCCACTTTTTAGCCTACTTTAGTCTTACGATTAACAGCATAATTATTTGCAACCTTATGAAGGATCTTAAAGCAGGAATTTATATCAAAAGCACTGCCGATTTGATTGGTAGTTTTTTTGAGCAAGCTACTATACTACTTGTTGAACACAACAAAGCAGGTAGTACCGGATTTGTTATGAATAAGCCCTTTGAAAAGTCATTGCATGACCTAATTGAATTCAAGCATGTTAAACCATTCCCGCTGTTGGATGGAGGGCCTGTTGATAGAGATCACCTCTATGTATTGCACAAAAGACCCGATCTAATTGATGGCGGCAAACCAATATCCAATGGGCTTTATTTGGGGGGAAATATGGAGCAAGTTATTGAAGCCATTCATACCCACGGCGTTCATTCCCCAGAGATTCATTTATTTATAGGCTATTGCGGATGGGATGTAGGAGAATTAGAAGCGGAAGTGAATGAAGGAAGCTGGACCATCATTTAAAATGTAACGGGGGTTGATTATTTAAAACGCATGCGATAAATGCAGCATCCATCTACTATTTGATTGTATTTGACCTTTGCCTATATTTTGTCGAATGGGCAATTGAACATTCATACCTAGAAAATATTTATTAGCTTGAAATTCTGCGCCAAAAATACTATTAAGGATATAGCCACCTGAAATATCTACAATTTGATTTTGAAACTTATCTTTCCGTGTATATTCATATTGCAATCCAATATTTGGCGCCAAACTCAATTTTTCAGCAAAAAATATTTTTTGATACAATTGAAAATTAGATTGAGCTTTATACCCGTATAGATACTGCTTGCTATTTTCTGTATTAAATTTTACATTAGAAGAAATATTTAAACCAGTATTTTGAAGCCTTACTTCATAAACACCTCCAAGCATAAAATCTGTTGTACCAGTTCCCAAGGTAAATAGTTGTGTCTGTTGTAATTCATTATTTAAATTAAATTTTCCAGTTGGTAGCTTAACCCCAGCTGCAATTCTAAAACTTTGAATCAACACTTGATTGGATTTCGTAAGTTGATTGGATTGTACTAGTGTATAAAATCCAAGTAAATTAACGTCACCTAGGCCATTAATGGCTTGCGTTTTGTCTGATCTTACCTCTGTATTTGTATTATAAGGCAATGAAAATAATAGGTTCATTTTTTTAGCCACTTTAATACTACCCCATAATTCATAAGAAGCATAAGTCTCCTTTGTGGTTAAATAAGTTGAAGCACCGTTATAACCAATATGAGAGCGGATGCCATTTTGCCGATACCTGAAGCCAAATATATGTTTTTGAAATTCTGGAAGAATACCAATATAATTCCCATTATTGCCGCACCCACAAATATCACACGCGAAAATAGGTGAAGCCATCATCATTAATGCAGCCAATAAGCTAAGTGGTTTTAATTTGATCATTGTTCTGCTATTAAAGGATTGGTAATGAAATTTCTGTCATCCAAAGTTGCTAAAAATGCAATTAGTTGAACACGCTCTTCTTTTGTTAGTGGAATACCTTTAGTTGTTCCATTCGTTAAAATTGGGTCAAGATTTGGCGTTGGAGCCACTTGACTATTATAATGTTCTAAAACAGCCTCAAGGTTTAAAAATCGACCATCATGCATATAAGGCGCGGTAAAACCTAAGTTTCTTAAACTAGGCACTTTGAACTTATACTTGTCTGATGATGCAAGGGTAATCATAGCCCTCCCTTGATCATTTATTTCACTAGGCTGCAAACCATTATTCCTAAAACTATTGTCGGTAAATAATGGTTCTTTATGGCAAGCATTGCATTTATTCTGAAAAATGACATAGCCTTGGCTTTCTACTGTTGTAAATTTTTGTTGATTCCTCATCACGCTATCATATTTTGATGCTGCACTAACACACATCAACATATATTGTGATAAAGCTTTAAGCATCTTGATATTCGTAATCTCTTCGGAGCCAAATGCAGCATTAAATTGTGCTTTATAAGATGCGCTTTTTTGAAGTTTAAGTAACACATTACTCATGGTTTCTCCCATTTCTTCATGTGTTGTTATAGGATCAATTGGAAATAAATCCAAATCCACTATACCGCCATCCCATCTAAAACTATTACTCCAAGCCAAATTCATGATTGGAGGACTGTTACGTGTTCCTAATAAATCATTAATACCATGACTCACACTATGACCATGTTGTGTAAAAGCACTTGTGGGGATATGACAAGATCCGCAACTAATCGTATTATCTGCAGATAAAATTGGATCAAAAAATAATTTTCGTCCTAACTCAAAACCAGATTTTGTAATACGATTATTTTCAAATTTATACACAGGATCAGGAAAGTTCGAAGGCTTTTGAAAGCCTTCGAACACCTGAGTCACTTCTTTTGTACAAGCTAATAAAATTGAGCTTATAAAAAGTACACTAATCAGTTTTCTATTTTTCATTAATTTTCTGTATGGTCGTGTTGAAACATATATTGATAGTTATTGGCAACAGTAGCACTATATGGAGAAGCCATAACCACCGAATTTGAGGCAATGCTTACGTTAGTAGCACCATTGAACATTTTCAACACATCCACCAATAAATGTACATTGGGCGATTTGCCAGTTTTAACTTTAGCAACTCCTCTCGTAGTTAAATCAAGTGAAATATTTTTTAAATTATTCAAAGTGGCAGTTGCATAGCCACCAAATAACCCGATATGATATTGAAAAATTTTATTTACTTGAGTAGAAGCAGCTGAACCTCCTTCCATCTTAAAAAAGATATAACCACTATTCCAACTCCAATACATGCCAGCTGCATCCCCAGTTGGATCTAGTACGCCTGTCCTCTGTGTTAAATCTTTAGTATTTCGTAAGCTATCAACCCCTAAAATAAAGTCTATTTTAGAATACTCCCCTTCTGGCACATTGATTTTCGGACTTAAAGTTGCTGGCTTTGATTCATCAATCAAAAAGTAACTACTATCCTGTGGTACAGTATATTTTGAGCCATCCATTTTTGTTAAAACGATATTGCTGATAAAATACCTTAGCATGGTGATATTAAACGTTTCGTTTTTGGCATTTGAATAAGTACCTGTATTCAACTGCAAATTTGAACCTCCAACCACATTGTCAAATTCAATAGACAAAGGTGCATTAGCATTTGAATTATACTGTTCAGCGACGTCTTTTTTACAAGAAAAGGCTGTAATGGCTATAAAAGAAAATATAAAAATTGTTTTTTTCATGTTGATTTTAATATTCGTTTGGGTATGATCCCATTTTATAAAATAGATTACATAGGCATAGCGCGTATGCCAAATAGTACTAGTGACCTAGCTAATTTAACTAAGTAACACTATGACAATAAATGCATTAAACGAATAAAAAACTAGGAGGATGGAAAATTGAACTACAATAAGTTGACTTGTAGTCGATTTTAAAATGAATCTTAAAATTTTGACTTAAATAACAGTTAGCTACTAAATAAGTAGGGAAAAATGATTTAGAAGATAAAACAGGTTCAGTAAGATTAAATTTTGGAGCCTGTGTTTCAGCATTGCTACTGTTTTCTTGTTTATTGATCTTTTTGTACACCTGACATTTACCATTACAATTTAATTTCGGCTTTGCCTTATTAATACAACTAGCCTTATAAGACTCTAGATTAACCATATAATCGGCTAATAAAATTGACCTAGAGAAACTCTGTAAGATCAAAGCAGAAAGAAACAATATGACGATACTATTTTTCAAGTTCCCACAAAGGTAAGATAATTAACAAAATAAAATGCTCAAAGCACATACAAAAAATATGACTTTGAGCATCTTATGTTGAATCAAATAAGCAATTACTTGCTTTTACCCACACCAAGTAACCTTAAAATATCTTCCATAAGGCACCATTTTGTGATAGAAGATTGCAATAAATTAGCGCCTACAAATAAGGTGAACCATATAAAATTGATATTGATAAAATAAGCCAACAAAACGCTTATTATGATAAAAATACCTGCAATTGCTCTAATATACTTGTCCATAGATTTATATTTTAATTTAATGTTTTTTCAACATCTAATACAAAAGCACGGACAGGGAAGTCTTTTGCACTTTCTAGATTGAATAAGTTAATCGCTTCTAAGGTTTTGTCAACCAGTTGATCTTGCAAAAAACTAATGATAAATGAAGATTCAAACGCTCCTACACCTCTACCAAACCAGTCATCGGTTAAATTTTCATCGATCAAATTTTTCACGCCTACTGCATCAATAATGCTAAAGACGGGCAAACCTGCCTTTTTTAATAGCTTACTCAATTCAGGTGTTTGCTCTTTTATGGTTGCTATGACTAATAATTTCATATGTACTATTTTATTTGGTTTTATTTCTCATCATTTTAAAATACAACAAAGGCACTACTACCAAGGTTAAAAATGTAGAGGTTACTGTTCCACCCATTAGGGAAATCGCTAAGCCTTGGAATACTGGGTCAAACAAGATGATCACAGCTCCTAGTGCCACTGCGCCTGCTGTTAATAAAATAGGCGTTGTCCTTACAGCACCCGCTTCAATAATTGCCTCTTTTAAAGGAGCACCTTCATCTAATCTAATATTAATAAAGTCAATTAATAAGATAGAATTCCTTACCATCACACCTGCAAGTGCAATGAAACCAATCATAGAAGTAGCAGTGAAATATGCCCCCATCATCCAGTGACCTAATAGAATACCAATTAATGATAAAGGAATGGCTGCTAACATAATCAAAGGCACAGTGAAATTTTGAAACCAACCTACAATAAGCATGTAAATCACTATAATCACCACTAAGAAGGCAAGACCTAAGTCTCTAAATACTTCTAGCGTAATTTGCCATTCACCATCCCATTTTAAAGAATACACATCCAATTGAGTAGGTTGTTTACTATACTCCTCGTTTAAGGTATACCC
>JBFYPO010000065.1:0-21667 GCA_041303215.1 Asinibacterium sp.
AACGAGGGTGCCGATTTTGTTTTACTAAAAATGCTTTACTAAAAAGCCCCTTCATTTTGAAGGGGCTTTTTTATGGATATAGTTGATTCGACTATCTCGTGGCAGGCATATTTAAAGGCATGTCGCGCTTTAACATTTCTTCTCTTGTGGCCATTTCCCAAGCAGTTTCAAAAATGATTCTTGTTCTTTTTTCCATTAAATCAAAATTGATCTTTTCTACTCTATCTGTTGGTTTATGATAGTCTGCGTGTGTTCCATTGAAATAGAAAATTACAGGAACGCCTTTTGCTGCGAAATTATAATGATCACTTCTGTAATAAAAACGGTTTGGATCTTTAGGATCATTGTATCTTCTGTCTAATTCCATGTTGTAGTTTTTATTAACCTTATCAGTGATAGGTTGTAAATCGCTACTTAATTTATCTTCGCCAATTACATAGACATAATTCATTGAATCACCTTTGTAGGTTGGATCGATACGACCAATCATGTCAATGTTTAAATCTGCAGTTGTTTTTTCCATTGGGAAAATAGGATGATCGCCATAATATTTAGAGCCTAATAATCCTTTTTCTTCTCCAGATACGTTCATGAAAACGATATTTCTTTTTGGACTAAATCCTTTCTTTCTTGCTTGTGTAAATGCTTCTGCAATAGCTAGTACACCTGTTGTACCAGAACCATCATCGTCTGCTCCATAATAAATCACCCCGTTCTTAACACCTTCATGATCATAGTGACTTGTGATGAATAAATACTCATCAGATTTTTCTTTACTTGGCATATAAGCGATCACGTTGGCACTCGCCACTGTGGCACTTGTTCTATCAGCTGTCCATTCTAAAGTTGCAGTATATTTTCCCATGGGCACTTCTTCCCATTCTTTATCTGTCAAAGTTTTGCTACTACCTAATAATACTTCGCCTACAGTTTTGCTTACTGTCATGTTCAAAAAAGTATTTGTATTTGCTGTAAAAGCCAATCTGCCACTTAAGTTACTTGGCATGGTTGGATTATTTTTTGCGATATGAATAATACCAATGGCACCCAATTTCTGTGCTGCCATCGTTTCACTCATTGATCTTTCCTTTCCTTCTGTGCTTATCAATAATTTGCCTCTCACATCTAAGGTAGATTTATCATTAAAGTCAGCGCCTACATAGAAAGCATCACTTGATGTAAATAATTTTTGCGGGGCAGTTCCTACACTGATCCAAAAGTCTTTGTCTAAAGTATAGGTGGTGCCATTTACTTTTAAGGTTGAGCTGGTTACCTTATCTTGAAACAAGCTAAAGGGCATTCTATAAGAACCTGCATTACCAGGTGTTAGGTCCATTTGCTTATACTGACTTACCAAATAAGCAGCAGCCTTTCTTTCTCCTTCAGTACCCGTTTCTCTACCTTGCATTGCTTCTCCAGCAATGATGCTTAAATGTTTTTTTAAGCCAGCCGCTGTAATGTGTTTAGCAGCTGTAGTTGCATCTAATGTTTGGGCATTTACAAATCCAATGCTCAAGCTCAGTAGTACAATGAAAATTTTACGCATGTTGATTTTTTTTAAATGAAAAAAGTTTAATAATTATTTAGAATGGATTGCTATTGCAAATCATTTTCTGGAATACCTTGTTTAAGAACAACTGATTTTATCTACTCTACCTTGGTGTCGTCCACCTTCAAATGCGGTGTTCATGAATAGGTCGATCATCTCGATGGCAGATTCAATGCTAACAAATCTTGCTGGAATACAAATCATATTGGCGTCATTGTGCAATCTTGTGAGTTCGGCTATTTCTGGTAACCAACATAATCCAGCACGTATACCTGCATGTTTATTGGCAGTAATAGCAACACCATTGGCAGAGCCGCAAAACAGAATGCCGAATGCGGCTTCACTGGTTTCAACGCTTGCTGCAGTTGGGTGTGCGAAATCTGGATAATCCACAGAATCGGTAGAGTAAGTGCCACAATCTTTTACTTGGTAGCCTTTTTTTTCGAGCCACTCTTTTACTTCTTGTTTAAAAGCTACTCCAGCATGGTCGGCACCCATTGCGATGGGTTTAGTTGCATCAAAAACGTAAGCCATATGAATCGATTTTAATTTGGTTTTAAATTACTCCCATTCTTCTTCTGCCTTTTTCACGCTTTTGTAGGCCCATCTTGAAACAATAATACTCAATTCAAATAAAGAGTACAATGGAATAAAGACAAGTAATTGACTATACCAGTCTGGACTAGGGGTAATAAATGCAGCAATAATTAAAATCACTACTGCAGCATATTTACGTACACTACTTAAGAATTTTGGAGTGACCATACCAATTTTAGTCAATAAAAATGCTAAGACTGGAAGTTCGAAGGCAATGCCACAACCAAGGATTAAATTGGTAAGGTTGTCTAAATAATCAGCAAATGTTGGAATCGTTGTAATGACATTTTTAGTGCCTAGTTGAAAACTCGCTAAAAAATTAAATGTAAAAGGGCCCAAAATGAAAAACCCAAATGCAGCGCCTAAAAAGAAAAAGAAGGAAACCCAAAAAATCATGAATCTAGTATTTCTTAATTCATTCTCTTTTAAGGCAGGCTTTATGAAGGACCAAAATTGATAAAAGATAAATGGAAAGGCAGTGATGATGCCACCTACAATAGCCATACTAATACTACTTAAAAATTGACCACCGAAAGTAGTACTCTGCATGGTCACTTTTACAGCAGGCATACATAATGCATCGCCTAAATGTGCCCAATGACTGAATGCACAAAACAAACGATAAGTGATAAAATCTGGTTGGATAGGACCTGTAATGACATGATCCATCACCCAGTCTCTTTTGATGAAAATCACCAAGGCCATGATCAAAATAGCAGCTGCTGATCTTACAATAGTGCCTCTTAGTACTTCGAGATGATCGATAAAAGACATCTCAGAACCATCTGCTGGATTGATACGATTAAATAATGCCATGAATTAGTCAATGAAGCCTAAAGTTAAGGCATATGGCCGAAAATGAGGCGCTAAAACTAAAAAATAGTATTAGTGAATGCGCAGCTTTACCTTCTCAATTCTGGTATCACTAACTTGCAGTATTTCTGCATCAAAATGACTCAGGTGAATGACTTCGCGGACTTTAGGGATTGCTTCATGTTTGTGGATCAGGTAGCCACTTAAGGTCTCTGCATTGTCAGCAGCAAAGTCAATCCCGTACTTTTCATATAAATAATCTAATTCAAGTCTTCCACTAAAAATATACTCATTGTCAGCTATCTTCTTTTCTACAAATTCTTGTTCATCATATTCATCATTGATCTCTCCAAAGATTTCTTCTAATACATCTTCCATCGTCACAATACCCGCAGTGCCCCCAAATTCATCCACCACCCAGGCAATACTTTTTCTTTTTTTCGAGAATAGGTTGATTA
This sequence comes from Asinibacterium sp., assembly GCA_041303215.1. Classification (GTDB taxonomy): domain Bacteria; phylum Bacteroidota; class Bacteroidia; order Chitinophagales; family Chitinophagaceae; genus Sediminibacterium. The sequence goes on from JBFYPO010000065.1 coordinate 3,418, forward strand.
AGTCCGCTGCGTTCATACTTTCGGTTACTAATAAAGTAGGGTGCAGTATTGCTTTGATATCTTTAGGTTTCTTAAATAAATCCAATTGATGTATATACCCTACAATATTGTCCAATGTTTCTTTATAAACAATCAATTTACTCAATTTAGTTTCAATGAAAACCGCTTTAACTTCTTCTAAGCTGGTTTGTAATTCCACCCCAACGATTTCTGTTCTTGGCACCAAACACTTTCTTACTTTGATGTCTGGCAGACTCAATGCGTTTTCAAATAAATCAGTATTGAGTTCTTGTTGTTCTTGTTGCGTATTTGTTTGTTGAATAAAATGGGCCAAGTCTACCTTTGTAAAAGCCTCTTTTTTATACACCATTTTTACTTGCAACACATTGCTTAAGACCCATTGTGCAGTATTGACCAAAATGACGGTGAGTGGCTTAAATAAAATATGAAAGAATTGAGCAAAAGGGGCAAAGGTATTAATCATTGAAGCTGCCCTTGCTTTAAAAATTGCTTTTGGTACGAGTTCTCCAATAAATAAAATCACTAGGGTAGAGACCAATGTATTGCCGACTAAAATGGCGCCATCACTTAAGCCCAACTTGCTCCAAATTTGAGTGTGTAATAGTTCTTCGAAGAGTATACCAAACACCACCAAAGAGATATTGACCCCAATTAAACAAGTGCCGATAAATTGAGTAGGTGCTTCCAGGAAGCCTGCAATAATTTTACCTGACCTGCTGCCTTGTTTTTTCTTTAATTCCAAGCTGAGTCGATTGGCACTCACGAATCCAATCTCATAACCAGAGAAAAAACCAATTAATAGTATAGATGCAACGATGGCAAAAATCATAGTTTGTTTTTAAATGAACAATGCCTGTTTACCATTCCGGTAAAACAGGTTTAGTGTCAATAATCCCTTCAATTTGTTCCATAATTTCTGTTGTCAAAAGGGACGCCGTATCTAATGCTGTTAAATTATCTAATAATTGTGTTTTGTTGGTTGCACCTAAAATGGCGGTTGATACATTTGGATTTTTAATACACCAAGCAATACTCAATGATGCAGTACTCACTTTTAAGGCCTTTGCTAAAGCACCCAATTGCTTCACTTTCTCAATCTTATCTTGCATCAACATTCTGTCTCTTAACCATTCATATCCTTCAATTTGCATTCTTGATCCCTCAGGTATACCATCATTGTATTTACCTGTTAACAAGCCAGAAGCCAAAGGACTCCAAATGGTGGTCCCTAATCCTACATTCTTGAAAATTTCTAGGTATTCATTCTCCATCTTGTTACGCTCAAACATATTGTATTGTGGTTGTTCCATGGATGGACCAATCAATCTATATTTTTCTGCAACACGATGTGCTTCCATGATTTCTACACCGCTCCACTCGCTTGTTCCCCAATAAAGAATCTTTCCTTGTTGAATCAAAGTGTTCATCGTTTGAACCACTTCCTCAATAGGTGTAGATTTATCAGGACGGTGACAGTAGTATAAATCTAAATAATCAGTTTGTAATCTTTGTAATGCTTCGTGACATGCTTCGGTTAAATGTTTTCTACTTAAACCAGTTTGATTAGGCTTATTGGCCTTGCCTCTCCAGCCAAAATAAGCTTTAGAAGACAAAACGAGGGAGGTTCTATCCCATTTTTTTTGACTCAATACGCGCCCCATCATTTTTTCACTTTCACCCGCTGCATATACTTCTGCATTGTCAAAAAAGTTAACACCTGCGTCGTAAGCAATCCCCATTAATTCATCCGCAATACGGTCGTCGATTTGTTTGTGGAATGTCACCCAACTACCGAAACTCAAGGTGCTTAATTGAAGCCCTGTTTTGCCCATTTTTCTGTATTCCATCTTCTAGTATTAAGGAGTTAAACTACTGCTATCTTGAATGATAGCATAGCTGTTTGATTGTGGTTTAAAGATACGAATGTCTGTCAAATTCTGATTGGCTTCCAGTCCCTTGCCATAAATTTTTGCGAGCGGACTATGCTGCTTCACTACTACATCCTTTTCTGTATAAAACTTGCCCGAATTTTGGTCCCAGTAAATTTCTTTACACCATAAAGTATCACCCAGTGTATTGAATATAATGACCTCGTCTTTTAAGTACACGATATTTTCTGTTTCCTTGTATTTGGCATAATTAGCAGATAGTTGACTTTCTATTTGATTGCTGTCTTTAAAAAAATCTACATGAATGCTCGTTGGAAATTCAATCATTTTACTGCTATCCACTAAATAACGGTTCATTAAGGGGGCCGTTAATTTAGCACCTAGTTTGCCATTATTGCTCACATAAATGGCCACGTCTTTTCCCACATCAATACCACCTACTCTTGCGCCTAATGCTTTTACAGCATCTACATCGTTTTCGCAAGCAGCCATAAAAAAGCAGCTACTCACAAAAGCAACTGCTAATTTTAATATTTTAGGAGCAGATGAATTAGTCATATTTACGTTTATTGAACCAAACGTCACTTAAACTATACCCTACAGTGAATTGAACAAAATTTTCTTTGAAGTTTGAACTACTATTATTTCGCTGACCCATTTGTAATGCAAGGTTCAACAAAGTGAATTGATAGTCATAAGAACGATATTTTCTGATAGGTAAACCTAGTCCCATTGTTAAGCCGTTCACTTTTAATCCATTGTTATTGAGGTTGATGTAATCGTTTCCGCTAAATACGCCAAAACGATAAGTAACAGTAGACCAATAACTTTCAAAGGCATATGGATTAGGACTCAATTGGGCACCCATTCTAATCATACTTGCATTGCGCACTTGATCGGTTTCATTATAAAACTTATACCCATCTTTCCAGTTGGATTGATTGAGTTCAACGCCAATCACCCATTGATCATAAGTACCTCTTACTGTCGTAATTTTTTTATGTAAAGCAATCCCCGCTGTCATTGCGCTTGGCAATTGAACGGTTCCTTTAATGTCTTTTTGATACAAAGCCGTATCTATAGCTGTTTCTTGTACCGCAGTAAAAGTACCTGTAGATCTTATGATATCTTGTTTCCCTTTTAAATTTTGGTCCAAGGTATAAGTAGCGCCATAACTTAAGCTATATTCTGTTTTGTCTTTTGTGACTGCATCTGTTTTGCTTGAAAGTGGAAACTCTCCTTGTACTCCGAAATTAAAAAAGACGCCTCCAAAACTTGTATTGTTGCTAGACAAGGATTGGTAGAAGTAAGAGGAGTCTGCATTGTACATCACTGCTTTCACCACGTCTATTTTTTTTCTTCCTAGATTATAACCCGTGTTCATACCAATGCTAAGGTATTTCCAGCTTTTACCAAGTCCTAAAAATACTTGATTGATGCCACCTTCTCCTTTATAGTTGGTATAGATAGAATCGCCAAAGCTTTCCGAATACTGGTATTCGTTCACTGAATAATTAATTTGTGTCAAGGGCCTTAAACCAAAGGCAAAGCCAATTTTTTTTGCTTTACTAAGCGGCACCCCCACCAAGATATAGTTGGGTACTAAATAAGTAGATTTTTCTTTTCCGGCAGGCGTAGTTCTTTTAAGAATGCTATTGGTTAAATTTAATCCAATATCGAAAGTAGTCATATAGATGCCTCCGTAAGAAGCGGGGTTGTTGAAATTGATACTCTGACCAAATGCGCCATTCATGTTAGGGGTATAAGCAGCAGTAAGGCCACCCATGCCCTGGTTTGCAGCATTTTGACTATTGTACAATTCGTTACCTACGCCATATCTAGAAAACGGGGAATTGATCTGTGCCTTTAAAGGGGCTATAAAACAGAAAAGTCCAATGAAAGGAGTTAACCTAAGTATTTTTTTCGCTAATCGCATATAGTCCTTTGTATATTAAATTTTGGTCGGCAAATATCCTTCTTTTTAAGTGAGGTACAAAATAACTAAGGTCTCCACCGGTTAATAGGGCGTTAAATTTGCTGTATTTGGCCTCATAAGCACCAATTATGCCATCAATTTCAGCTGCCATCCCTAAAACGACCCCTGAAAGTAGGTTGGTTTTGGTATCATAACCCACTAAGCCAAAGCTTGGAGCAGGTTCAATTAAGGGTAATAAAGCGGTCAAATCGTTCATTGATTTAAATCGCATTTGCATACCAGGGGAGATGCTGCCTCCTAAAAACTGGCCTCGATTGTTGACAAAATTATAGGTGATACAAGACCCTAAAGAAATTACTAAGTTGTGTTGATTTGGGAAAAGAGCTACTGCCGCAGCCACTAAACCAAGTCGGTCGGCACCAATTGTTTCAGGTTTGCCAACAGGTGTGGTAAAATTCAGTTTGGTCTGCGGGCCTAATAAATGAAATGGACCATGATTTGACAATACGGTTTCAATTGTTTTGTCATGATGAATCACCGAAGACAATAAAGTTTTACTAGGTTGGTATTGGTCTAGTAAAGCTTGGATGACCTGAGGGCTATCATTTTCTAGCAAGGCTATTTTTTCTAGCTGGTTACCTTTAAAAATAGCCGCCTTTAAACGGGTGTTGCCAAAATCGAAACAAATAGTTGTAGACATAATCATTTTCGTTGTTCAAAATTAACCGCTTTCAAGCAAACTTTAAGTAAAACAATAGGCAAGTTGCAAAAGATTTCGGTTATTTGAAGTACAATTCAAAGAATATGAAGGTTGCGGGGTTTACAATTATAAAAAATGCGGTGGTGAATGACTTTCCTATCTTGGAAGCGATTCGTTCTATTTTGCCAGTAGTGGACGAAATGATTGTATTAATTGGAGATTCAACAGATGAAACGATTGCTTTAATCGAATCGATCGGCGATCCGAAAATTAAAATACACCATTCTGTTTGGAATAAAAATTTAAGAAAAGGCGGTGTAGTTTTAGCGGATGAAACCAATAAAGCGTTCCAATTGATTGACGATCGTTTTGATTGGGCTTTCTATATTCAAGGAGATGAAGTGGTACATGAAAAATACCATCCAGCAATTAGAGCTGCATGTGAAAAATACAAAGATGATTTACCGGTGCAAGGTTTGTTGTTTAAGTATAAACATTTTTATGGCACTTATGATTATGTTGGCGATAGCAGAAAATGGTATGCACATGAAATCAGGATCATTCGAAACAATAAGGCCATTAGTGCTTATCGAGATGCACAAGGATTTAGAATAGGGAAACAAAAATTGCCGGTGGCTGCTATTGACGCTAGCATTTACCATTATGGATGGGTAAAGAGTCCAGAACAGATGCGTAAAAAACAAAAAGAAAGTGCCGCCTTTTGGAATGATGATACACAGATGGAGAAGATCATTCAAAGTCCAGACTATTATGATTTTTCAGGATACGATTCTTTAGAACGTTTTACAGGTACGCATCCAAAAGTGATGCTAGACAGGATTGTACAAAAAAATTGGGCAATTGATTTAGATGTTTCAAAAAAGAAGTTTTCTTTCAAAAATTTAGTGTTGTACTATTTTGAAAAATGGACAGGCATTCGTCCTTTTGATTTTAAAAATTATAAAATCATCCGTTCTTAAATGTTTGCAGTTACAGATATCGCAGCAGGTGTTGCAGCAGGTGATTTTTTAAACCTAGCTAAAACCATTTCACAAATAGAAAATCATGTGGAGGGTACGGATGTTTATTTGATGCAACTTGCTCCAAAGCCAATCCCTGTGGTTGGTATTACGGGTCCTCCTGGTGCAGGAAAAAGCACTTTAATTTCTGCCTTAGTAGGTGCCTGGGTGGCGGCTGGTCACAAAGTGGCAGTACTTTCTGTAGATCCGTCTTCTCCTTTTCACAAAGGAGCTATTTTAGGAGATCGCATCAGGATGAAAGATTGGTATTTACATCCCCAGGTATTCATTCGTTCTTTAGCGTCTAGAGGGCACTTAGGCGGTTTGAATAGTTCTATGATTGAATTAACTACCTTATTACAGTCCGTCGGTTTTGATAAGATCATTGTTGAAACAGTGGGGGTAGGGCAATCCGAAGTAGAAGTGGCTTCATTAGCGGATACTACAGTAGTGGTGCTTGTTCCAGAAGCGGGCGACGAAGTGCAAATGATGAAGTCGGGATTGATGGAAGTAGCAGATGTTTTTGTAGTGAATAAAAGTGATCGTCCAGATGCAGCTACATTTATACATCATATTCATCAGAGGTTGATGGAAAACGGAGTGGATGCCTCTTTGTTGAAAGTAGTTTCTACCATCGCTTCTCAAGGGGTTGGTATTGAAGCTTTGATAGAGGCGCTAGCGGCGCATCAAATTGAAAATACACAAGCCGGGGTCAATAAAAAATTACTATTAGCAAAGGCGACACAATTGATTGTTGCGTATAAAATGAAACAAGTGAATGTGGCGCAGATGGAAGCTGCTTTAGAAATTGCTTTAGCAAAAAAGTCATTCAATATTTTTGAATTTGCGCAACAGTTTGTCTAAACAACATTAAAACAGACCTACGCTCAATTCCTTATCTTGATAGCGCGGAAAGGATTTGTTTGAATTTATTTTTCCATTTCAATTTTGTGGTCATCACAAACTCAGGCAGTGGTCCATTCCAATCCTCGCCCCTATGCAGCATATATTTTGTGAGTAAGCTAGAGGTGAATCCCCATTTATAAATGAACTGATGGTATCCTTTATTTCTTTTTACACGTTGTACAGATTTGGATCCAAAGTGATAAGCCCTACTTTTACTGATGCCTTTAAAATAGCGCACCCCTGCATTCCAAAGTTTCATCGAAAAATCTGGATCAGAATACATGCCAGGGCTAAACTCAACACTATACCCACCTACATAATCCCATAATCGAACAGGTACAATATTTGGAGGCCATGTAGCGCCCGACCAATCTGGTTGTGCCCATTGGTTGAATTCTTTTAATAATTTTTCTTCTTGAAAACTTGCAACATCTTCTCCATAATTTTTTTCTATCACCGCATTACTTGATGCGATAGGCTCAATGACTGTGGAGGATAAAAAGAATTGATCATGTCCAATTTCTTTTATTTCATCTAACAAAGCTTTGTCCCAACCAGGGCATAAATACATGTCGTCATTTAGGTAAAGAAGATAAGGCGTATGGATCAATGTTCTAGCAGCATTGAGTGCATAACAAACACCTATGTTTTCGGTACTATAAGTATAGTCCACATCGAGTTGTGCTTTCACCCATTCGTAGGATCCATCTTTTCCTTGGTTCACATGCACAATGATTTGATGCAGGTAGCTTGAATTTTTACGAATGCTTTGAATACAATTTTGAAGGAAAGAAAGGTTATTCCAACTCGGAATAATGATTGAAAATTGTGCCCCTTGTATTGGGGTTCTTTGCACTGCTTCTTGAATGGCAAAACTTGTCGAAGTCATTAACTTGCTTTTTCATTTTTCCACCATTTATAGGCCACATAACCCATGATGCCAAATGGCATGGCAGCTAAATAAAGCACACCCACATTAAATCCTTTGCCTGCTTCTTCGCCCATCTGCGCTGCAGTTTTAGTGCAAATAGCACATTGTGCATTTGCTGCTAAAACAAGGACTTGAAATAAAAGGAATAAGTAGAAACTTTTCATGGTACAAAATTAAGCATAAAAAACCCCGAATAATCGGGGGAATCTATTTTTTAAAAGAATTAAGCTTTTGCTTTTGGAGCAGCTGCTTTAATGCCTCTTGTTTTGTGTGGTCTGCTTTTACCAAAAGAACCTAAAAAGCGCTTTCCTTTTGCTGTTTTTTTATCTCCTCTTCCCATGATAATGTAATTTTTAAATTGTGATTGGAGCACAAATATAAAAAAACCCTCGGAATAAATGATTATCCGAGGGTTTTTATTCAAATTAATTTGAGATTACAACTTACCGCTCAATTCTTTACCAGCCTTGAAACGTGCAACCTTCTTAGCTTTAATCTTGATAGTCTCACCAGTTTGTGGGTTACGACCAGTTCTTGCAGCACGCTTAGATACTGAGAAAGTACCAAAACCTACTAAAGTTACTTTGTCACCTTTTTTCAAAGATTTAGTTACCGCTTCGATAAAAGCGTCTAAAGCTGCGTTAGCTTGTGTTTTTGGACAATCAACTGCGTCAGCGATGTGTGCGATCAATTCTGCTTTGTTCATAGATGTGTTTTTTATAGTTTTAAACGATAGGACAAATTTATTGGGTTTTGCGAAACGAAAAAATATTTTGATGTTTTTTTTAATTTTTATTTTTCCACCAAAACCCTTAAATAGTAAGGTTTTCCGCGAAGCCAATACTTTTCATTATTGAATACAAAAATTGCCTATTACTCCAAAAGCCTTCATAGCATTGAATTACAGGGATTTAAAAATTGAAAACGAGGCCAGTTGTGGGTTTCGGGAGGCTAGCTATCCACAATCAATTCACAATTTTCATGCTCGTATTAAAGTAAAAACATTGCTCCCCCCATTGGCTGGTAATGCTCAAAAGCAGTGTTGCTAGGTGTTTTTCATGAAAATTCGCCAAAACTGCGGCATCCTTACTAAACAATTGCAGGGTATACGTAGGGGGTTGATCTTGTGTAAGATCGAGTTGATAAAGTTGATGTTGGATAAAACAGTCTGTTGTCAGGCAATTGGGAATAAAGGTTTGTTGCACCCAATCTAGCCAAGCTGTTTCAATCTGGGGGTCTACTTGAAAACTTATATTTGCTACAAACATGATTTTATTTTTTTAATTCAAGTACAATCGGACAATGGTCGCTATGCTTTACTTCTGGCAAAATGTACGCATCCTTAATTTGTGCTGCCATGATTTTGGTCGTACAAAGATAATCAATTCTCCATCCTTTGTTTTGAAGTCTCACAGAAGGGAATCTTTGACTCCACCAGGAATAAGCACCCACTGTGTCTTCGTGAACTTGTCTAAAACTGTCTACCCAATTTTTGGCAAGTAGTTGATCCATCCAAGCCCTTTCTTCTGGTAAAAATCCAGATGATTTTTTATTGCCTTTTGGATCGTGGATGTCGATTTCTTTATGTGCAATATTATAATCTCCAGCTACAATTATATTTGGTCTTTCTTTTCTTAAATTTTCTACCCAACCATAAAACTCTTCTAACCATTGGTATTTATAGGTCTGCCTAAGATCGCCACTTGTACCAGAAGGGAAATAGGCATTGAGGATGGTTAAGTCTCCAAAATCAACTCTTATCACACGTCCTTCCGAATCACTCATTTCATGTCCTGTACCCGTTGCTACCAAACTAGGGGCTTGTTTACTAAAAACTGCCACACCACTATATCCTTTTTTTTGTGCAGGAAACCAAGAGATATGGTAGCCCAAGTCTGTAAAGAGGGTGGTGTCAATATCAGTACTCGCTGCTTTTGTTTCTTGCACACATAAAATATCTACAGGATAAGCAGTAAGCCATTCAATTAGACCTTTTTTGATGGCAGCTCTAATACCATTTACATTATAACTTACGATGCGCATTGCGATTAGTTTGGAGATTGAAATATTTCACTATAAGCGATCAATAGTAAAAGTGAAAGGATTGAATTTTGAGTGGTAGGTACCAGTGGAATGATTTTATTAGGTTTATTTTGTCCCTGTGCAACTAATATAGCCACTTGATTTAGATAGATGATTCTTACATCGATCGCCTCATTGAAAACAATTTTAAAAGAGGTATCCCCGATATGTCCCTCTACCACCTTTGATATTTGTGCAATTCCTTTAGGATAAAGCGTATTTAATTTATAGATCGTCGTGGAGTCATATCCATTGTATATTTCATTCGAATTAAAAGTCCAACCGGTATTGTTGATTTGATCTACTACTTTGAATTTCCCAATTAAGTTTGTATCAGCATAAATTTTATGAATGCTGTCAGGAAGAAAACGAATTGGAGGAGTGGCAACTAATGTAGGATCTATCATTGGATTGAATTCGATGTATGCTTCCAAGGTATAGTCTTTGTTTAAACCTACATTTCTTAAAGGTTGTACTGCTTGATAGTATTCTTTGAATAAAGTGTTGGTTCTTTTTCTGATAAAAGGCATCACTTCATAAAATGGATTAGTGGTAGACTTGTCTTTTGTATTGATTTTATTCATGAGGGCATTAGGGACCCTTAATACGATACGCTCCCCTTGTTGCGTGTATTGGATGAACCCTTTGCTTGTATCAATTTTTATACTTGATTTTGATTGCAACAAAGGCATCAAAAAGTTGTCGGTCGCAAAACTCAATGGCACTTTGGCTTCTATATATTCTAGGCCTTTGCTCTGTGAATTAAAATAGTTTAATCCAGATTGTAGTGCATTAAAAAGGTGGGTAGGGGTAGTCACTGGAATATTAATTGGGTACCCAATACCTTGATAGGTGAAAGGAATCATACCCATTAAAATGGTCTTTTGAAACAAGGCGTTTTTTTGTTGGTCAAGAATCGTACAAGTGATAAACCAAGTGGATTGGATACTGTCTTTTTTTGGAATTTCAATATCGACCATTTGATTGCCAAAGGTTTGTTCTGGAGCCAATTCGTACATTTCTAAATAGGCATGATAGGGAACAAGAGGACTGTTGCTCCAATCAATCACCAACTTGCCAATTTGATTTGGTTTAGTTAAAATTTTAGTTTGAGTTGGATAAGCTTGATCACGCTGTAGCCCTAGAGGATTTAAAAGGCTACTATCTAAGGCCTTCGCAAAACTTTCAACCTGTAGTTTGCTTGGCTGCCAATAGCTACCTGCTGGTCGAATACTTGAATACATTTGTACCTGTTCTAAAACCACCTGATTGGTTTGCCCAAATACATTTTGTTGAAGGAGTATTAGGAGCAGAAGACTTATGGCGCGTAAGTTGTTTTTCATTTAGGTGCATCAAGTTGGATTTTCAAATTTAGTTGATTTATCATTTAATACTTATTTTATTCTAACTTCATGCTCACTTAAATGGTTGAATTCGCATGCAAACATCTGGAAAATCTGCTCCTAAGCAAAAGGTCGTACCCGCACAAAAACATTTTGATTTAGATGGACCAAAGCCAAGATTTAAAGAATTCAAATTTGCTGTTCAAATCTTTTTCGAATTCATTAGAGGCTTCAGGGCCTTGCATTTTGTTGGACCTTGTATCACGGTTTTTGGTTCTGCTCGATTTAAAGAGGGACATCCCCATTATGAACTTGCAAGAAAAATGGGTCAAAAAATTGCCAAGTTAGGATTGGTGACCATGACGGGTGGAGGTCCTGGTATTATGGAAGCAGCCAATAGAGGCGCATTTGAAAATGGGGGTAGATCGATCGGGTGTAATATTAAATTACCTTTTGAGCAAATGCCCAATCCCTATGTAGATAAATCGATTACGTTTAATTTCTTTTTTATACGAAAAGTGCTTCTTGTTAAATATTCCTATGCATTTATTATTATGCCCGGTGGCTTTGGCACACAGGATGAATTTTTTGAAACACTTACCCTGGTACAAACTAAAGTGATCAAAAACTTCCCCATTGTGGTGATGGGGAAGGCTTATCATGAGCCCTTCATGCACTGGATGGAGCACATGATTGAGGCAGGCACGATCTCACCAGAAGACAAAAACTTTATCTTACTGACAGATGATTGCGATGAGGCAATAGAACATATTAGCAAATACGTACATGCCAACTATCCACCAAAACCTAAAAAACGTTTTTGGTTGTTATTTGAAAAATAAGGCTAGTCAATCACAGGTTGTAACCACTTAGTGATATACTCCAAAGATTGTTTTTTTCTTTTTGCATAATCTTCAACTTGGTCTTGTTGAATTTTACCCAATCCAAAATATTGACTTTGTGGATGTGCAAAATACCAGCCGCAAACACTAGATGCTGGATACATTGCTAAACTCTCGGTTAAGCTTATGCCGGTATGTTGCTCCGCATTCAACAGGTTAAACAAGCTATACTTTTCGGTATGATCTGGACAGGCTGGATAGCCAGGTGCTGGACGGATACCAATATAGTTTTCTTTAATCAATGCTTCGTTATCTAATTGCTCGTCCTTAGCATAACCCCAATACTCTCTTCTTGTTTTTGCATGTAAGTATTCCGCAAAAGCTTCTGCTAGTCTGTCTGCAAGTGCTTGTAAGATAATTTTATTGTAATCGTCTAAATTGTCTTCAAAAGCTTTGATATGTTTTTCGATGCCATGAATAGTGACTGCAAAAGCACCTAAATAATCTGCTTTGTTTTCGTTCGCAGGACAGATGAAGTCGGCCAAAGAGAAATTAGGTTGTCCTGGTGCTTTTTTAGCTTGTTGTCTTAAAAAGTGTAAGTCAACAGTAGTGCCTTCATGATGTATCGTTACATCATCTCCTGCTGCCTTAGCTGGCCAAAAACCGATCGCACCTTTTGCGGTCAACCATTTTTCCTCGACAATCTTTTTTAACAAAACCTGCGCATCTTGGTATAATTTAGTCGCTACTTCGCCAACGGTCTCGTCCGTTAAGATTGCTGGGAAATTGCCGTGTAATTCCCAGGCAATAAAGAAAGGTTTCCAATCTATATAGTCTACTAAAACAGACAAGTCATTTATTTCAATTGCTTTATTGCCAGTGAAACTAGGAGTAGTGGCTTCAAAATTGGTCCAATCAATGGCTACTTTATTTTCCAAAGCGGTAGCATAAGGAATACTTTGCTTCACCGTTTTTTTATTATCAAAGTCTGACTTTAATTGTGTGTAAGCTTGTTCTAGTTCTGCTAAGAAAGGACCTTTTGCTTCTTTATTTAACAAAGAACCTGCCACCGTTACACTTCTAGAAGCGTCCAATACGTGAATTACACCATCGTTGTATTCAGGTGCGATTTTAACTGCAGTGTGCATTCTAGAAGTTGTAGCACCACCAATCATTAATGGGATTTTCATGCCACGACGTTTCATCTCTTTGGCGATGTACACCATCTCATCTAAAGAAGGGGTGATTAAACCACTTAAGCCAATAATATCTACTTGATGCTTTTCTGCTTCTGCAAGAATTTTATCTGCTGGCACCATGACACCTATGTCAATAATTTCGTATCCATTACAGCCTAATACTACGCCCACAATATTTTTTCCAATATCATGCACATCTCCTTTTACAGTGGCTAATAAAATTTTAGCAGGACCTTTGGTCTGGCCATTTGGATCTGCAGACGCATTTTTAAGTCTTTCTTTTTCTGCTTCAATAAATGGTGTTAAAACTGCCACACTTTTTTTCATTACCCTTGCACTCTTTACTACCTGAGGCAAGAACATTTTACCTGCGCCAAATAAATCACCTACTTGGTTCATCCCTGCCATTAGAGGCCCTTCGATGACTTCTAGTGGTGCGCTATATTGCAATCTTGCTTCTTCGGTATCTGCATCAATAAAGTCAGTGATCCCGTTGATTAAGGAATGCGCTAATCTTTCTTCTACCGTTCCAGATCGCCAAGCTAATTTTTTACTATTGGCATCTGCAACTTGTCCTGCATCCTCGCCTTTTGCTTTTAAAGCATCAGCATATTGAATCAATGCTTCCGTTGCTTGGTTGTCGTCATTGTTTTGATTCAGAATCACGTTTTCACATAATTGCTTTAACTCAGGTTCAATCTCATCGTATACAATCAATTGACCTGCGTTGACAATCCCCATATCCATTCCAGCTTTGACTGCATGGTATAAAAACACGGCATGAATCGCTTCTCTTACCGCATCATTGCCCCTAAAAGAGAAGGACACATTGGAAACGCCTCCACTTACTTTTGCCAAAGGCATCTTAGTTTTAATTTCTCTAGTTGCTTCAATAAAATCTACTGCATAATTATTATGCTCTTCGATCCCTGTTGCAACGGCAAAAATATTCGGATCAAAAATGATGTCTTCTGGATCAAACCCTACTTGATCTACTAATATTTTATAGGCACGTTCACAAATCTCTACTTTTCTTGCTTTGGTATCTGCTTGTCCCACTTCGTCAAAGGCCATTACAATAACGGCTGCACCATATGCTTTGCAGATATGCGCTTGTTCAATGAATTTCGCTTCTCCTTCTTTCATAGAAATAGAATTCACGATACATTTACCTTGCACACATTTTAATCCCGCTTCAATGATTTCAAATTTAGAGCTATCAATCATCACCGGAATTTTTGCAATATCCGGTTCACTTTGCATTAAATTTAAATAGGTGGTCATTGCTTTAACGCCTTCAAGCAATGCATCATCCATATTCACATCAATGATTTGTGCGCCATTCTCTACTTGTTGACGTGCAACAGACAAAGCTTCTTCGTATTTATTTTCCTTGATTAATCTTGCGAATTTCTTGGATCCAGTAACGTTGGTTCTTTCACCTACATTTACAAAATTGGTTTCAGGACGAATCACTAAAGGTTCTAGTCCTGCAAGTCTTAAGTAAGGTTTAATATGTATTATTTGGTCGCTCATAATCTTAGATTGTTTTGTCTACAATAGGTAAATTTCTTGGTTGCAACTTGCGTACATGATCCGCCATATGTTTGATATGATCCGGTGTAGTGCCGCAACATCCACCTACAATATTGACAAATTTATTTTTTGCCCATTCTTCTATAAAGTGTGCTGTTTGGTGAGGTGCTTCATCATATTCACCCATTGCATTAGGTAATCCTGCATTTGGATAGGCAGAAGTATAGCAGGTAGCAATCTGTGATAACTCTTCTATATGCGTACGCATTTCTTGAGCACCTAAGGCACAATTCAATCCAACACTTAGGGGTTTAGCATGTGCTACCGAAGTGTAAAATGCTTCTAAAGTTTGTCCACTCAATGTTCTACCAGAAGCATCTGTAATGGTACCGCTGATCATGATGGGTAATTCTGGTTGTCCAATTTTTCTAAAGTATTCTTTGATTGCAAAGATGGCAGCTTTGGCATTCAATGTATCAAAAATGGTTTCTACCAATAATACATCTACTCCTCCATCCACCAAGCCTTTAATCTGTTCTGTATAGGCTTCTACTACTTCGTCAAATGTAACCGCTCGAAATCCTGGGTTGTTTACGTCAGGGGAAAGACTTAATGTTTTATTTAAAGGGCCTATAGAACCTGCAATAAATTTTTCGGTGCTATTAGGATATTTTGATTTGTATTGATCAATGGCCGCTCGGACACATTTTGCAGCAGCCACATTTAATTCGTATGCTAAAGATTGCATATCATAATCCGCCATAGCAATGGAAGTGCTACTAAAAGTATTGGTTTCAATAATATCAGCGCCAGCTTCTAGGTATTCTAAATGGATTCCAGTAATGATATGAGGTTGCGTGATACATAAAAGGTCGTTATTGCCTTTTACGTCAGCATGCCAATCGGCAAATCTGGTGCCACGGTAATCTTCCTCCGTTAATTTATGACGTTGAATCATGGTGCCCATGGCGCCATCGATGACTAAAATTCTTTCTTGTAAAGCTTCTTTAATTGACATAATACTACATTAAATTTTATGCAGCATCCAATAGGAAAAGAAGTAGGGGGGCGATAAATGTACCGTTTATTAGTTCTTTTCTCCTTTCGGATGGCAGGTTGAACAATAAACAAATCCTCCTGCTGTTGCGGGGCAAAGGTAGGACACTATTAGGTGCCTTCCAAAATTTATCATAACTGAAATTGGACGATCAGGTGGTTTATTGATAGGTAGCTACCACTTCTACATCCACCTTGTCGGCCACCATTTTGATCAATAATCCCCCAATTTTGAAATCCTTTAGGGTCACGGTGAATTTGGCGGTTGCTTTGGGAAGTCCTTTTACAATTTCAATGAAACCATTGGTTTGGATGGCTTTATTCACCCCATGCACCTGCATGTTACCTTGAACCACCACTGGGTATTTTCCATCTTTGGCAAAATTGACCGACTTAATATTGGTGATTTGTCCATTAAAGAAACCGCGTGGAAATTGATCAGATTCCACATATTCCTCGTTAAAATGCTTTTGCATAGTTTCCATGTCGAAACTAAAATCCTTCATGAGCATGATGAAACTCAATTTACCATTGGTTTCTAGACGACTCACAGCTTTTTTATTGGTAGCATCAATGTCGTTGTCATCTACTGCAATAAAGCGGACTGTAGCAGCATTGGTGCTATATACTTTTTGTGCATTGGCCTGAAAAAGGACAAAACAAGCTAGTAAAAGGAGGTATATTCTTGTTTTCATATATCAATGTTTGAACATTAAAATTAGTATAAATGCTGTATAGCAACAAATATTTCATTGATTGACTTGGAATGGGCCTCCAGGTTCAATGATCCTTCTTATAACAAACTACTTGATATATTGTTGAATGGGCTGTCTATTGGAAATACTTTTTCCTAAAGTCATTTCGTCTGCGTATTCTAATTCTCCTCCAAAAGCAATTCCTCGGGCGATGGTAGTGACTTTACAAGGATGCCCTGCCATCTTTTTTTGGATATAATAGATAGTGGTATCTCCTTGTATGGTGGGGTTGAGTGCAAAAATCAATTCTGATACTTTGTCTTTATGGATACGTTCAATGAGTGATTCTATGGTGAGTTGTTCTGGTCCAATACCGTCTAATGGCGAAATGATGCCCCCAAGCACATGGTAACAGCCATGGTATTGACTGGTGTTTTCTATAGCAATGACATCTCTAATATTCTCGACCACACAAATGGTTTCTTTCGATCTGGATGCATTGGAGCAAATAGAGCAAATTGGGCCATCGCTAATATTGAAACAATTTTTACAAAACTGAATCTCTTTGCGCATTTTGTTCAATGCTTCGCTAAATTGAAGGGTGGTAGAGGCCTCTTGTTTTAATAAATGCAATACCAATCGCAAAGCTGTTTTTTTTCCAATACCCGGAAGTTTGGAAAATTCTGCTACAGCGTTTTCAAGAAGATTGGAAGGTAGTTGCATAGGATTGTGTAAGCAAAATTAGGGTTTTAAAATGAGGTTCATTTCATTATCCCAATTTGGCTTAATAGTTAAGGTCAAATTCAAATTACGCACCAGCTCTGGTTGTCTTTGGATGGTTCGGTACCTGCCTGTATCCCAGCGGCCATTTTCATTTTTATCAGACAACATTTTTAATTGATATTCACCAGGGGGCAACAATGGAATACGTAAAATATTTTGTGTGATAGGGTAGCTGAATTTTACTTTTTGATCCTGTAATAATAACAAAACGGGTTGCTCCAATTGTTGATAGCCGTTGATTCTAATTAAAGCAGATCCATAACTTGTTTCAGGTTTGGTTTTAAATCGAATCGTATCCGATTTTACTAAAAAGTTGGATAAGCTATCAAGCAGGGCATGTTGAGGTAGAACGATTTTATAATCGGTATTTTCTGTCCAAGGGAAATCTAATAGGACTTGATTTGATTGGGTAGAATCAATGGACACTGTTAAGCCTTCTATGGGTGCCAGGTTCGTATCTGTGATACTTATTGGAAAACTATCATTCAAGTGAATCGGTGTTTCAAAGTGAAGCATTAGAGGACTTAAGAGATCTTTTTCTTTCCCTTCTAAATTGCTGGTGTATTTTAAAATAGGGGATTGTCTCTTTGCATTTTTTGCAGACAAACTGCTGGTTGATTTTTTGACTGCTTTTGGTACCGCCTCAAATGCATACATTTGAATACTGTCCTTTGTTCTAGCAGCATTCACTGTATGGTCTATAAAAGCAAATAATTTGGAGGAATCATCGTAGCGCTTATTGTAATCATTCGGGACAATAAATACCTTAAAATCTTTGGAGGGTAAAAAATTAAATTCAAATTTTCCTGCCCCGTTTATCCTCGTATAATAAAGTGGTTTGTCTTTAAAAATAGCAGAGTCTTTTTCTGAAGGATGTAACACGGCGATTAAAGTACTATCCACCATGCCTGTTGCTGCAAGCACGACTTTGCCAAACAATTTTCCTGTATCAATCGTAGCACCGGTACTAAAAACATAAGTAAAATCCTGAGCGATATTGCCTTCGTTCACGTCCCTTACTGCATTGCCAAATTGAAAGCTATAAGTGGTATTGGCCTCTAAACTATCTGACAATCGAATACGCAACATATTCAATCTTTGGTCTATCAAGGGATTGTTCTTGATATTTGGAGAAACGATTAATTGCTCTTGAAGTGCATTGGTGGTAATATACTCGTTGAAGCTAATTAGAATTTCTTTTGGGGCAATATTCAAACTTGAATCCTTTGGTTTTGCATAAACGGCATAAGGTGGAATGCTATCCCTAGGTCCACCAGAAGGCGGAACTATATTGGCACAACCACCCATTTGA
>JBFYPO010000066.1:0-4175 GCA_041303215.1 Asinibacterium sp.
AAATAATTAGGCCAAGCTTTTGCAGACACTTTTTCAAAACCTTTAGGTAAA
This sequence comes from Asinibacterium sp., assembly GCA_041303215.1. GTDB lineage: Bacteria > Bacteroidota > Bacteroidia > Chitinophagales > Chitinophagaceae > Sediminibacterium. The sequence continues at coordinate 52 of JBFYPO010000066.1, forward strand.
AATTGTTCCACCCAATTTAAGTCTGCTCTATTTTTCCAATAAAAAAATTGCTGGTCCTGCTGAAACAGAAAATAGGACTTTGCATGATTGTCAACCAAATTTACAGGTCCAGAAGGAAGCTGTACCTGTGCATGTACGACATAATCTTCTCCTTCTTTTTCTACTTTGAAACTAGGTTGTATCGGTTCAAAAACCAATGCCGATTGTTTCAAATTAGCAGTGGTAAAAGTTTTATTAGGCCCTACAAAAAATACAAAAGGATGCTCTGATAAGTCACGCCAAATTTTTTCAATTTTTGGATGTAAGTATTCTTGAATCAACTCCTTGGTTTCATCAGGTAAGCTTGCTTCATCTGCATGAACAATCGTATCCCAGATACCTTGAAAAGGAGAGTTTTTATTCAGGTACTTCGTCATCTCTACAGGTTGAATCTTTCGAACCAACTGTAGTAAGTTCTTGTCCTCCTCTTGCATATCATAAGGAGTGACAAATTTTAGAATATCAATTTTCTCTACCTTCCCAACATATGCCGAAGCTTCTTCATTTGCCTCGCCTCTAATGACATGAAAAGCTAAGTAAGGATAATTATGTTCATCTTGTTGTATCACTAAACCATAACGTTCGATCGTTTTTGCCGCCCCTTTAAGGCCAGCATCTTCTGCATCGTCTGTACTGGTTTTTTTATTGTAAGATTGAAATTTAACCACTTCAATAGGAGGTGCCTTTGTAACGGACTCTCCTCCATTCACTTTTTGAATACTTGGGTCTAATACTTTTAAAAAAGGCTTCCCATCATGATAGGTGAACTCAAATTTCTCTTTAATATCATCTGTTAAACTGTAGCCATATAAAGCTAATAATTTATTTTTTTCTCTATCCCAGTTTCTGATAGTCTCGAAATAGTCTGCTCCTTTTAATTGAAACAATTGCAATAACAAGATGGTCTTATGAATACATAAAGGATAAGCAGTCTCGGTCAAACAATCACATGATGTATCAAAAAAACGTTCTTCATTTTTTTGAATGATTAAATGATGTGTTTTACCCTCCATGTCCAACTCTGCAACGACCTTTTCATTTTCACTAGAAATAATATGTGGACGGATGGTTTTTAAGGTTTGTTCCGCCTGGTCGAATGTCGTAGAGGAACAAAGCATTTTTATCGATTTTAAATCGATGGCTTTTGTTCTAAGTAAAGTATGTGTCGTTTTATAAGAAGCTGCCTGGTATTCCAATTGGTTCTTATCCATTAGATCCTGAATAAAAAACAAAGCAGCTGCTTTATGCCTACATACTTCTGATAAATTATAAGGACAACCACATCTTAAAGACAAGGTTGCTGCAGAAGTAAAATTTTCAATCGTTACTTTATAGTAGGTGCTGTAGCCGTCATCTTTTACACGACAATGAATGTTGCCAATCATTGGATCGAATTTAACCAATTCGATATTTTTTAATGCAAAAATGCGTTTACCACGACGGATCACCTCTTCGGTGCCGTAACTATAAATATGTTTAACAAGATAGGGTAGTGCCATAATTAAAAATGCAAATTACCCTCTGTAAAAAGGGCAATTTGCAAATGTACAACTTTATGGGCTATTTTAAGGAAAAACTACCCTTGGTTCACCAGGGCGCCACTTTTAAATATTGGTAAGGAAGGGGCAATATCCTTGGTAACACAATATTGCATGTCTGCTTCTAAACCATAAGCCGCTAGACGATGCCAATGTGTAACTGTTTTAATGTATTCGCTCAAATTGTCCTTTTGTTGGTTATACAATTGATTGGCCATAAAACTACTATCACAATGAATGGTAAAATGGTCTTTTATTTCCTCAATAACCGCCCCTGCAAAAAGTGCATCTTCGATATTGAAACGATTCTTCCAGCCAGAACAACCCAATATAACTGGGGCATTTTGTGCTTTTAAAAACTCGACCACCCTGGTCAAATTTGGAAAAGAACCTGTAATGATTTCTTTCGCGCCTTGATTCAAAGCCATATGTAATAACTTAGTGCCATTGGTCGTGGTAATCACCAAGGTTTTATTTTCGATAAAAGACCTTGGATATTCAGAAGGCGAATTTCCATAAGCTAGCCCTGGTATAATTTTTCCATCACGCTCCCCTGCGGTAATACCACCTGTTTGTTTCCCCATCTCGATGCAATGCTCGGCAGAATCTACAGGAATAATTTTTGACGCCCCATTATATAATGCCGTCGCCATGGTAGAGGTCGCTCTAAAAACATCAATGATGACTACAATACTATCTTTAATCTCATATAATTCAAGTAAAGAAGGGGTTAGAATAGTATGTAAAGAAGGTTTCATTTTATCGATTATTTGCTTAGGCTGCAAAGATACAAATTGTAGACTTTATTCTGTTTCTTTATTGCTTTTTTGCTTTCCTAATAGGAGTATTTCATTCAATACAATCTCCGTCACATATTTTTTTACATCTTGCTTATCTATATAGGTATTATTCACCAAACGTCCTTCTATTGCGAGCTCTTGCCCCTTGAGTAAATTTTTTTCTGCATAGTCAGCGAGTTTAGACCAAGCCACTAAATTAAACCATTGTGTATCTTCTTGCCACTCCCCTTGGGCGTTTTTAAATCCATCGTTCACGGCCAAACTCAATTGAGCTAGTTTTTTATTTTCATCAAAGATTTTAATTTCAGGATTAGCACCTAAATGACCAATCAACTGAACCTTGTTTTTCAATGCTTTCATAACTTATATTTTATTGAGCAACAAAAATGCATGGATACAAGCATCATTTATCAAGTATTTATCCCATAAAAAAAGGGGACTTCCGTCCCCTTTTTAAGCTTATAGCAATCTATTTTATTTAAATGGAAACTTCACCACTTTTGCTTTCACCAAGGTGTTTCTGATATCAATAAAGATCTCTGATCCAATGGCAGCATGCGCTGTAGCAACATAGCCCAAACCAACAGCTTTACCTAAACTAGGCGCTTGAGTACCAGAAGTCACTGTGCCAATTTCATTGCCATCCGCATCCTTGATCAAATAATAATGACGAGGTATCCCACGATCAATCATCTCAAAACCTACTAATTTCTTGGTCACACCTGCAGCTTTTTGTGCGGCTAAACTTTCTGAGTTCGTAAAAGTTTTATTGAATTTTGTAATCCATCCCAAACCCGCTTCTAATGGACTCGTAGTGTCATCAATATCATTGCCATATAAACAGAAGCCCATTTCTAATCTTAATGTATCTCTTGCACCTAATCCAATGGGTTTTAATCCAAAACTTGCACCAGCTTCAAACAAAGCATCCCATACTTTATTGGCATTGTCATTGATATCTTCAAAATAAATTTCCACGCCACCAGCACCCGTGTATCCAGTTGCACTTATCAATACATTATCGATGCCTAACAATTCCCCTTTCACAAAACTATAATAAGGCAAATTCAACACATCCATCTGTGTCATGGTTTGTACAATCTTAGTTGCGTTTGGACCTTGCACAGCCAACAAAGCAGTCTTAGCACTTATATTGTGCATCTCTACCCCATTGGTATTAAAGCTACTGATCCAATTCCAATCTTTTTCGATATTAGATGCGTTGACTACCAACATGTAAACTTTGTTCTTTTCTACACAGTACACCAACAAGTCGTCTACAATACCACCTGTTGCATTGGGCAAACAACTGTACTGTGCTTTTCCATCTTCTAGTACGGAAGCATCATTACTAGTAACACGTTGGATTAAATCCAAAGCATGTTCGCCTTTTAAAACGAACTCCCCCATATGACTTACATCAAAAACACCAGCACTGTTTCTTACAGCAGCGTGCTCGTCGTTGATACCAGTATAACTAATAGGCATATTATAGCCCGCGAACGGAGCCATTTTTGCACCCAAAGCAAGATGCTTATGGGTAAAGGGAGTATTTAATATTGTACTCATCTTAAATTTAATTTGAGCAAAGTTAACTAATAAATACAAACGCCCTTCTAGAAAGAAAGGCGTTTTCGTATTATAAAAACCACAATTGAATCCTTAATTAATAGGTAAAACGTTGGATTAATAAGTTAAGCTCTTCGGCTTTCTTAGCAACAGCAGCTACTTTACCTAAACCAGTTGG
>JBFYPO010000067.1:0-4018 GCA_041303215.1 Asinibacterium sp.
CTAAACATCCTAATAGCAATTTACATAGCAGACCACTCATGGGCTTAATTAACCTTTGGGGATTCTCCTACAATGAAGCCGAAGGCAATTGGGAAAAAGGACATATCTACGATCCAAAAACTGGTAAGGAATACAAGTGCACCATAACAGCAAAAGACAAAAACACCTTAAACGTAAGAGGTTTTATAGGCTTTAGTATGATTGGCAGAACAGATGTTTGGACTAGGGTAAAATAACCATTGTCCAAACGAAGAATCTTTACATTACTAATTGCAATTTTGAGCAATAAAAGGACCCACCCCAGGGTAGTTTTTTACCTTTGCCGCTTTTAAAGTGCTACAAGCTTGGCTTTTATTCCCCATGGATATCAAAGACATGGCTTTAAAGAATTCAGACTTGCCTGTATTGGCAGTGGGTAATTGGATGGCTTTATCAAAGTATGCAATTGCTTTATCAAAATTTTTATTGGTGTAATAGCAAATCCCTACATTTTCATAATGGGTATAGTTAGAAGGATCTGCTATACTAGCTTTAATATAGTTTTCTGCAGCAGTACTGTATCTCCCCTTCTGAAAGGCCTGTGCCCCTAATACCGCATAATTGGGCACCGCTCCAGTCATCACTGCATTGCCGTAAATCAAACTACTCGTTTTAACGAAAAGCGCACTGTCTGCTGGGAACTTTTTTACTGCAGTGTCAAATATCGCTTTGATCGTGGTTATGGGTGTTTTATTGATCTCAATTAAGCCTAGTAGGTATTGATTCCAACCTTCTGCCGAATTTCTGTACTTCACATAGGTTGTGAATGCTTTTGTAGCTTCAGCTGTATCTTTCATTTTCGCTGCAGCAAAAATCATATTTTTATAATAACTAGTTGCTCTAGGCCAATTGTAAAATGCTTCCTTAGCATAATAAAAAGTGCTATCAAAATTAGCTTGAGAAGAAAACACGGCTGTTTTAATAAAGTCATTATAATGTAGATAAGGATTCACTGCATCTGACGCCTTCAATAAACGCATTGCTTCTGCATACTCTTTATCTCTTAAATAATAACGCGCCACTAATGCCTGGATGGGCAAGGTAGAAGTAGATAAATTGGGGATTGGCGGAAAAGCATCTTTCACCTCTTCTAAAGACATTTTAGGATCCTCGTTGATCTCCCCCATCACAAACTTCTGCACTTTTAAAGATTGATAGGTCTGGTAATTTACATACATCGAACCAAGAATCATTACAACTGCAACAAATAAAAATAAGTCTTGAATGACGCTAGATGTCTTAGGTTTTTGTTGAATAGAGACATAATGGAATGGCGCAAAGACCAGTGCTGCAGCAATAGCAAACATAGTTTGCATGGACGTTCTTTCTGCAGGGAAATTAAAAAATGCATCCACAAAATAACAAGCAATTGCCATCAAAGCTATGGAAGCAACCAACTTAGTGTTCGTATCCGCTGACTTTTTCCAAACCTGAAGCACAGCCAGCCCCATCAAAATAAATAGTCCTAAAAATGCAAGCCCCCCCAGCAATCCCAAATCTGCAAACATCTCTAAAAAATCATTATGACTATGGTAAGGAACAAACAAGTCGTTCGTATGCTCTTTTTCATACGGAATGGATGCCAATTTCCAATTACCATACCCTCCCCCTAAAATTGGGTGTTTCATGGCATAATCTATTGCTCCTTCCCATAAATGAATCCTACTGTTTTGCTCACTTGCGACAGTAATATCCCCTGCTCTTTTTGTGATAGTACCATACCCCCCTTGAAATCCTTGTAAGTCGACAGCTTTAGATAACATGGCATTGGCAGCAAGAAATGCAAAAAACAGCGGTATGATAAAATAGGATAATTGAATGGCGATATTTTTCACTCCCTCCTTTCGATACAACAGATAAATAGTTGTACTAAATAAAACAAAAACTACTGCTAAACCCACATAGGTAGACCTTGTATTTAAAATAAATAAAGCCATAATCCCTAAAAACAAAATCAATAGTCCAGCTAACTTTCCTAATAATTTATTGTGCAAGATGAGGAATAATAAAAAAGGAAATTTGATCAATAAGCTTGCCGCCATCACGTTCTTATTCCCATTCTTACCCGTCAAGCTTACAATATTTTGATCCAAATTCATATCCACCATATTCTTAGAGAACCCGCTGATCACATATAGGGCATCAAATAATAAAACAATTGCCACTAAAGATGCTACTATATTGAACAAAGGCGTTACATCACGCTTATAAAACAAGATGGATAAATTAATAAAGATCAAATAGGTACTTAACAACCTTGCGAAACATACCAGGGTTTCAATCCCATTGATCGCGTAGGTAAAGGATAAAATTGCCCAAAGTACTAAGAAACTATAGACAAGTGTGAATTGTAGCTTTAACACAGCAGCAATGGCAAGCTCAAAGGTTTTTTTATTAAAAAAGATATAGCTTAATACAATTAAATCTACAATAGATACATAAAGCCATTGTGCCCCCATTACATCGGCTCCGCCAAAATCTGGTATAAAATGCACTAAAAGATAAAGAAAGGCACAAAAACCAGCGAACCAAGACTGCTTACCCATAAGACTTATATTAAAATTTACTGCTGCTAAGATACGCTATTCATCAATTTTAATTAGCTAGATTATCCCTACTTTTAGGTCTAAATTATTGCATATGAACAAGTATCCTATTTTAACCTTCTGCACTTTACTGTTGATGACATCCGCTTTGAATGCTCAAAAACAAAGATTTATCATTTTAAGGCATGCCGAAAAGGACACTACGATTGCTGGCTCACAAATGATGCAAGCCGATCCTCCTTTAAACGCGAAAGGTCAACTTAGAGCTCAATCCTTAGTGCGTGAATTAAAAAAATACAAAATCAATAAAATATATTCAACTAATTACAATAGAACAAAATCAACTGCATTGCCATTAGCGAATGCTTTAGGGCAAAAGATCCATAGCTATGATCCTAGGCAGTTGACCTCTTTTGCGGAAGAACTAAAAGCAACAGCCAAAGATGCTACAACTGTATTGATCGTAGGTCATTCAAATACGAGCCCTAAATTAGTAAACCTACTCCTAGACAAAGAAATGTACAAGGACCTGGATGAATCGGTTTACAATCAATATTGGGTTGTCAAAATAATGGGACAACATAAAAAAGCTAAAGTAATCTTGTATTAAACTAAATCGCCCCTTGTGTTTACACACAAAGGGCGATTATTATTGTGGACCCTTGGAGGGATTACTTCGAAGCCAATTCAAAAGTCTTAGTCATTGTATTAGATGATTTTGACTTAGAAGTCACAATCACCGTAGCAACACATAACACACCTGGAGTAAGCCCTGTTACAGTAACAGGATTACTTCCTGTAGAAGAAGAAGTGCTAGAATTGAATACAACAGCATTATCTGCTTTTTTCTTTACCGATACATCAATTGTAACACCATCTTTTGGTAAAGCCGAAGTGATATTTGCATTGATAGCAACCGATGTGCCTACCACAGCAAATACATTGCTGTAATTCACTTCAGAGCCTGCGATATCCACTTTGAATACAATATCAGCTTCTGTCACTACCACTGGCGGTGGTGGCGTTGGAGGAGTAGGTGCAGGACTATCCCCCCCTTTACTACATGCAGTAAAGGATAGTACAAAAAATCCTAGTGCGATGAAGCTGTGCTTTCTATTGAATACATTTAATTGTTGCATAGTATTATAATTTAACCATTTTGAATTGATGAGATACTTTAGCGTCCGGAGTAACCACTCTCACGAAGTAAATACCAGGATTTAATTCAGAGAAAGTCAATCTTGAACCAGCTGTTACACCTACTCTTGAAGCCACTTTTGCTCCTGTTGCAGCAGAGAATACTTCGATATTTAATCTTTGATGTCCTTTGATTACAAAGTCAATATTCATGAAATTGATGAATGGATTTGGAGTCAATTTAATAAACTCTTCCCAACTCAATCTTACGATATCAGTTACTAAATAATAGTAAG
>JBFYPO010000068.1:0-27579 GCA_041303215.1 Asinibacterium sp.
GATTTCTTATCTGCTTTCACTACTTCGCCCCTTTGTCCCATAAACAAGCCATTGTTAACAGCCACTTTTGTTTGAGGTTTAATTTCTCCCAAATCCATTACTTGGATATTGGTATAAGATAGACCTAGGTATTTTCTAATTAACTCAATTTCATTATCGCGAATGATGGCTGGCTTCTTTTCAAAATAAAGAAAACGGACCACCCCCATCGTACTTAATACATTGGTATATTCTTCTTTTGTAGCCCTAACAAAAACATAAGATTTGAACAAGGGTTCTTCGATGATTTTTTTTCGATCAGACCACTGTCGTTCTTTTTTCTGAGTGGGACACCAGCTTTCAATGCCTTTTTGTGCAAAGTTAAGATCGACCTTTTTTTCCCACTTTGGCTTTGTATAAACAACATGCCATTTTCTCAATTGCTCCATGATCTATTTTATTTTTTCGCTATCGAATTCTTTTTTTGAAAACCCGCTAAAATCGATGTAGCCTCATTTAATTGAAAATCTTTGGCTAAATCCTTGATCCATGCTTGGTATCGGTCTTGTTTGGGTTTATCTGGGTTATTATAAAACTTATCGTTGTCTACTTTTGCTGGCGCTAATTTCATAGGAACTTTAAGTTTCAAAGCTTGTTCATTTTGTTTAGATACCACTTGAATTTGCTTTTTAAACGCTTGAAATTTATCCAATTTCAAATAAACAGGTGTTTCTATTTGACTGGACACCCATTGTAAATTTTGTTTGAATCGCTTAAGTGCAGTATCGTTTTGAATATGTTGGTTAGCCTGTTGGATAATTGGCGCAAGTTCCATGTGGTTAGGCCATACTTGGTACTTTGATTTTTCCATCTCATCCCAACTCAAAGCAGATTCATTGTCTTTTTCTCTGTACTTCAAATACTCATATTCGTCTGGTAAAACCACATCTGGCACTACCCCTTTCTTTTGTGTTGAACTACCTGTGATACGGTAGAATTTTTGAAAGGTTAATTTAACGGCTCCATATTCAGTTTGAATCCCCAAGGAATCCAATGGTTTACCAAAAGCCACGTTACGTTGTACTGTACCTTTTCCATACGAAGAAGAACTTCCAATGATAATGCCACGTTTATAATCTTGAATTGCACCTGCAAAAATTTCACTTGCAGAAGCACTAAATTCATTCAACATCACTACCAAAGGTCCATCATATAAAATACCTGGTGTTTCATCATATAAAGTTTGTGCACGCCCTTCTTTATTTCTAATCTGAACAACCGGTCCTTTGTCAATAAATAAGCCAGCCATTTGAACTACTTCATACAAAGACCCACCACCATTAAAACGCACATCAATGACAATTCCTTTTACATTTTCTGCTTTCAATTTTTTAATTTCTGCAGCCACATCTTCAGAACAACGATGGCCATCTTCTCTTTCGAAATCCGCATAAAAATCGGGCAATAAAATATAGCCGTATTTGTCTTCTCCTTTTTGCACCACCACACTTCTTGCATACCCCTCGTCTAAAACAATTTTTTCGCGAATCAAGGAGACCACTTTAAAAGAGCCATCTGGCTTTCTAAAAGTCAATCGTACTTCTGAACCTAAAGTTCCTCTAATTAATTTTACCGCATCTGTCGTTTCATAGCCAGATACATCCACTGGTTCCTCTGCCCCTTGCGCAATTTTTACAATGACATCGTTCACCACAATTTGCCCTGACTTCCATGCTGGGCCACCAGGCTGGATACTGGCAATACGAATGCCAAAATCATCCTGTGTTAACTGTGCCCCAATGCCATAGATCACCCCACTCATTTGCTCTGTAAAAGATCTTTTTTCAACTGGAGCAAGGTAATCTGTATGGGGATCCATTAATCCTGTTATGGAATTTAAGAATACGTCAAATCTTTTTTCTTTGGTGAAAGTTTTTTCGAAAGACTCTAATCTTTTTTTATACGATTTTTTAACATAGGCTCTTGATTCCGCTTCTAAAGTGGAGTCATTTTTATAGACGAATTTTTCTTTGTCTTTATTTTTTGTTCTTTCTTCGATCAGACTTGCATAACGCTCTATTGTTCTATATTTCATAAGCATCTCCCAACGCTTAGCTCTATCTGCTTCGTTTTTTGGATACCCCAATTTATCGGTATTCAATTGAACCGAATCATCTTGATTGAAATCAAATGGCTGATCCATTACTTGATTGAACAAAGCCTGCGCTTCTTTGATACGTCGTTCATACATTACACTTACCGCTGGCTGAAAAGAGATGGTAGCTCCATGTATTTCATCGTCAATGGTATACATGTATTTAGATAAACTATCAATATCTGTTTGTAAGAAAACATTTTTTTCTGGGTCCAAGGCCTTAAAATAAGCATTGAAAACCTCTTTAGAAAACTCATCGTCAATTCTTCTTGGACTATAATGCTCGGATTCTAATAAGTGTCCTATAGTGGATAATAATTTTCTTTGTCTTAATTCTGGCGATTCTGGATTTTCAGTCTTGAAAGTATTAAAAGCAAAAAACAAGGAGCCAAATAGGAATACAGTGGCAAAAACTTTCCACTTATTTTGTTTTACGTATGTCATAATTGCGTGCATGAAGAATTTCAAAAATAGCGTAAATTGGTAATCTTGCGTGTCTATTTCCCTTTTTATGGACTTTTTTACCATTATTTTATAAAAACATGCAAAACTAATTTTATAGATTACTGAATTAACGTATTTTTGCAGCCCAAATGGAGGGCGTAGCTCAGTAGGTTAGAGCGACAGTTTGTGGCACTGTAGGCCGTGGGTTCGAGACCCATCGTTCTCCCCCTAAAAACCTGTCCCGATTCTCGGGATAGGTTTTTTAGTTTAAAACAATGCTATGACATTATTTTTGATTCCAATTTTGATAGGTGCATTTGGCTGGTTGCTTATTTGGGCATTGGTTAAACTCATTTTCTACCCTATTCAACCTATCGTATTCGGCCCATTCCGATGGGAAAGCTGGGCCAGCCAATGGATACAAAAGATTGAAGTGACAACCATCCTGCCCACTTTGTCTAAACAAGATCAATTTGAGGCATTAAAACCGATTATTCATGAGAAACTGGACCTCTTTTTTAGAGAAAAATTGTCTGCTAAAATGCCCATGATTTCTATGTTTATAGGGGATAAAACCATTGAAGAATTAAAAGGGGTTTTTATGGAAGAACTAGCATTGATCTTTCCTGAATTGATCACACAATTTAGTGGCAATTTAAAACATACCCTACTACAACAGTGGCAATTGCATCTACATTCAATGTTAGTTCAAAAAGTAACTGAAGCCACTATTCCATTTAGGTGGGTTGCTTTTGGGGTAGGGGTTGTTTGGGGACTAGTGCTGATACTAGTTCTTCCTTCTATTTAACCGCTTATACTATACAGAAGGCTTTCTTCAAACTTTAAGCCGAATTTTGTGTTATACATTAAACAGAATTGAATTCAAATGGTCTAATAGACCACAATATAAAATATGAAAAAAGGATTATTACTATTCGGCGCATTATGTCTACAAATTGCATTGTTTGCACAAGTACCAACAGGTCGTCCAGCAGGTGCTGGCAGCCAAAATATGGGTCATTTTTACGGCAAAGTGGTAGATGCGAATAAAAAAGGCATCGATGGAGCTAGTGTTCAACTAAAAGGGAGCAAATTTGACCCAGTAGCCAAAAAAGCAACTGAAGTGATATTAGGAACCATGATTACTGCTGCAAATGGTGATTTTAGCTTTGACAATTTAGCAATAATGGGTAATTTTAAATTGATCATTTCTGGCTTGGGTTATAAAAAAATAGAAAAGCAAATTAGTTTCAATATCAAACCCAATGGCAATCCTCAGGATATGATGGCCATGGTAGATAAAGACTTAGGCAATATAAAATTAGAAGAAGACCTTACCCAATTGCAAAGTGTTACTGTAACAAGTTCTGCAAGACCTCAATTCGAAATGGGGATAGATCGTAAAATTTTTAATGTAGACAAGAACTTATCGAGCACAGGACAAACTGCGGTGGAAGTGATGAAGAATATCCCCAACTTAAACGTGGATATTGATGGCAATGTCACCCTAAGAAACGCATCCCCTACTTTATTAATCGATAATCGTCCTACTACCTTGACAATGGATCAGATTCCGGCGGACATTATAGATAGGGTTGAAATTATCACCAATCCATCTGCTAAGTATGATGCATCGGGTGGTAATGCTGGTATTTTAAATATCGTATTGAAGAAGAATAAAAAGAACGGATACAATGGGGGCTTTAGAACTGGAATTGACATGCGTGGTAAAATTACTGGGGGCGGAGACTTAAACTTAAGAACCAATAAGATTAATTTTTCTACCAGCGCAAACCTAAGAAATAACAAATCAATCAGCACGATTGATAATGTAAGAGATCTATTACTAACGCCCACCCCAACAAGTATAAGTACTTACACAGATAATATTGGATTAAGTGCTTTCTCTTTTTACAGAGCGGGATTTGATTTTTTAATTGACAACAGAAACACCTTCTCTATTTTTGGGAATATTGTAAAAGGTGATTTTGAAAACGCCTCAGAACAAGAAGTAGATTCTATTTTTTCTGGTATAAATAAAGAAAATAATATTGGATTAAAAAACAACTCTATCTTCTCCTTCTTGAACAAGGGAACACAGGCGAGTTTCAAACACTTATTTGCCGAAACAGGACATGAATTAAGCGCCGATTTCAACTACAACGAAAGCAATAACGATAACAACTCTTTGATTAATTCTTCTATCATCAATCAAAGAACGATTGGGTCAGGTAATAACAAAAATTATACCTCTAATATTGATTACGAAAAAGTTTTCAAGAACAATGCTAAATTCGAAGCAGGTGTTAGAATGAATAATAGAAATGAGTATAACAATAGAGATCAATATCGATTCATAGATGGCAAAGAAGTACTTATTAATAGTATTAGTAATCAACTGAAATACAATGAACAAATTTTAGCAGCTTATACTAACCTGGGTGGTAAAAAGAATAACTTAAGTTACCAACTTGGATTTAGAGTAGAAAATAGAGATTATACCGTCAACGTGTTGAATAAACAAGGTCAGGACTCTTTAGAATCGATCATCAAATTACCCATTTCCTTATTCCCGAGTGCTTTTTTGAGTTATAAAATGAATGACAAAAATGATGTTCAATTCAACTACTCAAAACGTATCAATGCACCGAACCCATTCCAATTACAACCCTTTGCAGATTATAGCGACCCATTGAATATTTCCGTTGGTAATCCAAAATTGAAACCTCAATTTACACATTCATTTGAAGTCGCTTACAATAACGTATATAAAAAAGGATCTAATTTATTAGTGACTGCTTATTATAAATACAGCACTGACCTAATTACAAACTACATCTACAAAGACATCAACCCAATCAATAACGACAGTGCTTTTTATAGTTCATTCATCAATGCCAATACCTCTAAAGTATATGGCTTAGAAATGAGCAATAAAACCACCATCACCAAATGGTGGGATATCAACTTAAGCTTTAACTTATTCAAATCTGAAATCAATGCAACCATTCCTGGCCAAGATGTGAACAACAACCTTACCAGCTGGTTTAGCAAGATGAATAATAACTTTAAAATTGTAAAGGGCTTGTCCTTGCAATTTAGTGGTCAATACCAAGCCAAGACAATCTTACCTCCAGGTGGTAACTCTGGCGGAGGCGGTGGAAGAGGTGGTTTTGGCGGCGGTGGTTTTGGCGGCCCACAATCTACGGCTCAAGGGTACAACTTGCCTAACTTTGATTTTGATATAGCCATCCGAAAAGACTGGACCTTTAAAGAAGGCAGAACAGCCTCGTTGAACTTCAGTGTAAGTGATGTATTTAAAACAAGAGTGTTCCAAACTTATTCAGAAAGTTTATACTTTGTACAAAATGTATCAAGAACAAGAGACCAACAATTCTTTAGATTGAACTTCTCTTATCGATTTGGTAAATTTGATGTGAATTTATTAAGAAGAAAAAGTACAAAGATGCAAGACGGAGGTGGAATGGACCAAATGCAACAACAATAAAGCGTACCTTATTTATTTAGAAGTTTTACCTTCTAACATTGGAACAAAAGAGAATGCCTCAAAGGATTCTCTTTTTTCTTTTCCATCCTTTTTCTTAGTCAAGCGCATCATTCTTTGCGCAGCACCCTCTTCGTCTAAAGGGATAATCATTTTGCCATTCACCTTTAATTGTGCCCATAATTTTTCCGGCACTTTAGGCGCTGCTGCTGTGATTAAAATTTTATCAAAGGGCGCAAGCTCAGACAATCCCTCAAAGCCATCTCCAAAGAAAAATTGAATTTGAGGGTATTGGTCTTTGAAAATATAAAAAGGCGTTAATTCAAACAATTGCTTTTGTCTTTCTATCGTATACACTTTTGCCCCCATTGCAGCTAAAACAGTCGTTTGGTACATACTACCCGTGCCTATTTCTAACACTTTTTCGCCTGGTTTTATTTGTAGCAACTGCGTTTGATAAGCCACGGTGTAAGGTTGTGAAATAGTCTGATCTGCTGCTATCGGAAAGGCGCGATCCTCATAAGCGATTCTATCAAAAGCAGAGTCCAGAAAGAAATGCCTTGGTATTGAACCAATTGCTTCTAATACCTTATCATCGGTGATTCCCTTCGTTCTTAATAATTCAACCAATTGCTTGCGCAATCCTTTATGCAGGTAAGCATCTTCTAATTTTCGCATGCTTTATATTAGTTTAACTGCATAGCTGCAATGATGGTATTGATCTTATCCTTCAAATGCGCATAAACTTCATCAAAAGAAGCCCTGTCTTTTAAACTAGCATTGACACTAAAATAGAATTTTATTTTAGGTTCAGTACCACTTGGTCTTGCAGAGATTTTTGTACCGTCCTCCGTAACAAACTGCAATACATTACTTTTTGGCAATGCGATTTTGGTTTTTTCGCCTGTCACTAAATTGGTACTTACCTGTAATTGATAATCTAGCAAAGTAGTTACTTGCATGCCAGCAATCAAAGCAGGCGGGTTATTTCTATAGCCTTCCATCATGTCTGCAATTTCTTGCTGACCATTCATACCTTTTTTTGTAATGCTAATAAGGTGTTCGTAATAGAACCCATATTGCATGTATAATTCGATCATCTTATCAAACAAAGACCTGCCTTTACTCTTTTCATACGCAGCCATTTCACACAATAAAGCCACTGCACTAACGGCATCTTTGTCTCTAATTTGATCCCCAATCATTAGACCAAAACTTTCTTCTCCTCCTATGATATAATTTTCCTTGCCTTCTTTTTCTTTGACCAATTCTGCAATCCACTTGAATCCTGTTAATACATTATAACAAGCCACGCTATTTTGTCTTGCTACTTCATTAATCATTGCTGTGGTCACAATCGTAGTAATGACCATGTCATTGGGAGCAGCAATACCTTTTGCCTTTCTGGCTTCCATCATATAAGCAAACGCCAATACAGCCGTTTGGTTGCCATTCATTAACACCCAATCGCCTTGATGGTTTTTGACACCAATACCTACTCTATCGGCATCTGGATCCGTGCCAAGTAAGATATCCGCATCCATTGCTTTTGCTTGAGCTAAACCAATACTCATGGTCTCACTTTCCTCTGGATTAGGATACGCCACCGTTGGGAAATTGCCATCAGGTGTAGCTTGCTCTTGTACCACATGTACATTGGTAAACCCATAAGCAGCTAATACTTTTGGCACCAATGTGATACCCGTTCCATGGATTGGGGTGTAAACAATTTTTAAATCATGTTGTGCTGCAATCACTTCTGGGTAGACACTTAAGGAGGTAAGCATTTTAACGTAAGCTTCATCCATTGTAGCCCCCATCAACTCGATCAACGCATCTCCGCCCGTCCACTTTACTTCCTCTAAGGACTGAATGGCTTCTACTTCGGTAATAACATTTTTATCATGTGGTGGCACCAATTGTCCTCCATCATTCCAATAGGCCTTGTACCCGTTGTATTCTTTTGGATTATGAGAGGCAGTACAGACCACACCCCCTTTGCAATTTAAATTACGAATGGCAAAACTCAACTCAGGAGTAGGCCTTAATGCTTCAAATAAATATACTTTAATGCCGTTTGCTGCAAATACTTGCGCCGTAGTTTCGGCAAAAAACCTTGAATTATTTCGACTATCATGCCCCACCGCTACCGAAATGGCTTCGTTTGGATAGGTTTTTAATAAATAATTTGAAAAGCCTTGTGTGGCCATGCCAATGGTATATTTATTTACCCTGTTAGTACCTACACCCATGATGCCCCTTAAACCACCGGTGCCAAACTCGAGATTTTTATAAAAAGCATCTTGCAAAGCATCCGGTTGATTCTTTTGTAAAGAAAGGATCTCTTCTTTGGTGGCAGTATCGTAATTGCCGTTTAACCAGCTTGCAATTTTTTGATCTATCGCTTGACTCATAATGGAACTAATTTTAAAACATCTAGAATGTTGGCAAATTAAATAATTCTGCTTAAAAAAGCCCATAAAACCCTCATTAGTTTGCAGTTTGATTGTGTATTATTTGAGGGTATTTTAAGTACAAGACTAAAGGAAATGGAGTAAATTCGTGTCTCAGTCAAATTGCAATGAATCATGACATTTATTAGCGGTATTATTTTTTGTATTGTATCCATCATCGCTTTTTACAGTTTTGGAAAAAAATTGTTAGCGATCAAAAGAAATATTCAATTGGGTCGTCCAGCAGCTTTCGATGACCAACCCCTTGCAAGATGGAAAAATGTTTTTTTATTGGCATTGGGGCAAAAGAAAATGTTTCGAAATATACCAGTTGCTTTATTGCATTTGATTCTATATGTTGGCTTTATCATTATCAATACAGAATTGTTAGAAATTATTATTGACGGCCTTTTTGGTACCCACCGTTTTTTTGAGCCCTATTTAGGTGTGTTATACCCATTCTTAATCAATAGTTTTGAAGTGCTAGCCGCATTAGTATTGGTTGCTTGTATAGTATTCTTAACCAGGAGAAATATTTTAAAACTTAAGAGATTCGTTAGCAAGGACCTTAGCGGATGGCCAAAAACTGATGCGAACATGATTTTGGCGATTGAAATTGTTTTAATGAGTTTATTCTTAACCATGAATGCAGCAGACCCTGCAGCAAATTTTTTGATCTCAGCTTCTTTAAAGCCCTTGTTTAGCAACTTTAATGCACACCAACTGCACTTGATTGAGCAGGCAGCTTGGTGGTTACATATTCTTGGGATTTATGCATTTATGAATTACTTGCCTTATTCTAAACATTTACATATTATACTTGCTTTCCCAAATGCCTACTATGCCTCTTTGGAGCCAAAGGGTAAAATGCACAATATGGTATCAGTACAGAACGAAGTATTGTATGCCATGCAACCTGAACTTGCACCAACCAATGCAGCGGCTCCAGAAAAATTTGGCGCCAAAGATGTGATGGATTTAAGTTGGAAAAATTTAATGGACGCCTATAGCTGTACCGAGTGTGGTAGATGTAGTACAGCTTGTCCTGCAAATAGTACCGGTAAATTATTGAGTCCTAGAAAAATCATGATGGATACAAGAGATCGTCTTGAAACAGTAGGTAAAAATATCGATCAAAATGGCCAATTTGTTGATGATGGTAAAACCTTATTGAATGACTATATCACTATAGAAGAATTAAGGGCTTGTACCACTTGTAATGCTTGCGTAGAAGAATGTCCCGTAAGTATTTCGCCGTTGGATATCATTTTGGAATTAAGAAGATCCTTGATCATGGAAGATAGCAATGCCCCAGCAGAATGGAATGGCATGTTTAGTAATATAGAAAACAATTTTGCTCCTTGGAAATTCGCTCCAGACGATAGAGACGCATGGACAAAACAAGCATAAAAATAAAGGAATTATGAAAGTATCAACAATGGCAGAGATGATGGCAGCTGGCACAAAACCAGAAGTCTTATTTTGGGTAGGATGTGCTGGGAGCTTCGATCAAAGAGCACAAAAAATTACCAAGGCATTTGCAACCATCTTAGATAAAGCTGGTGTCGTATATGCGATATTGGGAAAAGAAGAAGCATGTACGGGCGATCCTGCCCGAAGAGCTGGTAATGAGTTTATGTTTCAGATGATGGCTTACCAAAACATACAAGTGATGAACGCGTATGAAATCAAAAAAATCGTCACTACTTGCCCCCATTGTTTTAATACTTTGAAGAACGAATACCCTGCATTAGGGGGCAACTACGATGTAATTCACCATACACAGTTCTTACAAGAATTGATTGAAAATGGTAAAATTAAAATATCGGATAGCAATGAGTGGAAAGGAAAGACAATTACCTACCATGATAGTTGTTATTTAGGAAGATCAAATGATATTTACGAAGCGCCAAGAAAAGTATTGGAATCATTAGACGTTGAGTTAAAAGAAATGCGCAGGTGTAAATCTAAAGGGCTATGTTGTGGCGCTGGTGGTGCACAAATGTTTAAAGAAGAAGAAAAAGGAAATACAAGAATCAATATGGAACGCGCAGACGAAGCCATTGAAACAAAAGCCGATTTTGTAGCAAGTGCTTGCCCATTCTGTAATACCATGATGACAGATGGTATTAAAAACAGGGACGAAGAAGTAAAAACAGAAGTGTTAGACATTGCTGAAATCATTGCGAAAGCAATACAATAAATTTAATATGGTTGACTTACCTACAATACTTCCTAAAAATTTCCATCCCGAGTCAAGGGTTTGGGTATACCAAGCAAACAGAACTTTCACCATGGGTGAGATTTTTGAATTAGAACCATTGCTCGAAAATTTTGTTGAAAGCTGGAAAAGCCATGGCGCAAAGGTAAAAGGCTATGCAACCGTTTTATATGGTCAATTTATTCTTATCATGGCAGACGAAACAGCTACCACGGTTGGAGGATGTAGCACAGATAGCTCTGTTCATTTAATTAAAGCGATTGAAGCATCTACTGGCGTACAAATGTTCAATAGGACCCTTTTGGCTTTTTATATCAATGAAAAAGTGCAAACTGTTCCTCAAGCACAATTGAATTATGCCCTTGAGAATGGTTTATTATCTATGGATACCCTTTATTTCAATAATTTAGTAAACACTAAGGCAACCCTTGAAACAGATTGGTTACAACCCATCTCAAAGAGCTGGTTGGCTAAAACAATCAACGTTAAATAGCATAAAATGGGCAACTATACGGTTTATGCCATACCAAATTGCAATACTGTAAAAAAGGCTTTGGAGTGGTTAAAGGCAAATAAAATTGATTATACATTCCATGATTACAAAAAACAGGGGATAAACAATAAAGAATTAACCAATTGGTGCAAACAAGTTGGATGGGAAGCCTTACTTAATAAAAAAGGAACCACTTGGAAGTTGTTAGGTCCAGCACTTCAGGCAACCATCACCAATCAAAAAGCAGCCATCGCCTTGATGGTAGAGAAAACCTCCGTCATACGTCGCCCATTAATCGAAAAAGAAGGCAAGGTTGTTTTATTGGGCTTCGATGAAACCGACTATGCTAAGGCTTTAAAATAAAAGACTACTTTAAAGCGTTGGCTAAAAATTTATCTAAATCTGCACCTCTTAAATCTCTAGCAACAATTTTGCCAGCTGGATCGATTAAGAAACTTGCAGGAATACTTTGAATTCCAAATTGAGCCGCTACCGCATTATTCCAATATTTTAAATCACTTACATGGTTCCAAGCAAGGCCGTCTTTTTTGATTGCTTCTAACCATCTTGCTTTATCCTGGTCTAAAGAGACACCAAGTACAGTAAAGTTTTTTGATTTAAATTTATTAAACGCTTTTACGATATTTGGATTCTCTGCTCTACAAGGACCACACCAACTTGCCCAAAAATCAACCAACACATACTTCCCTCTTAAAGAAGATAAAGTAAATGGCTTGCCATTGGTGTCATTTTGTGTGAAATCAGGAAGTACGGAGCCTATTTGACCAAATGCAGATGAAGCGATTGTTTTATCAATGAATTCAGCAAAAGGACCTTTTTTTGCGGACCCTTCTAACCCTTCATAGATAGTAACTAGATTGTCTTTTACTTCTGGGAAAATATTTGAAAACTGCAACAGCATTAAAGTCGTCACTGGAGAGGCTGCATGCTGCTTACTTAAACCCATAAAAGTGGCAATCACCTCTTTAGATTGTGTTGTTGCTAATTGATTTAAAGAATCTTTTTTGGCTGTATTTTTTTCTTGACTTGCAGCTTGCATATTCATCACATAAGGCATCATTTTAGGATTCAATGCCTCCATATAAAGCTTATATACATCATGACTTGCTGAGCCAGTCACATTGATTGCTCCTACATTTTGTGCATCCCCTTCTACCAATACATTTTCATTGCCTACAAATAGAGGTAACTTTTGAGCGACACCATCAATACTCAAAACCATTAAACTTGGGAAAGGCACTTGTGTTTGAAGGGTAAAAACGCCACCTATAGATTTGCTTGCACTCAACTCTTTATTAGAAACACCATCAATCAAGGCTACATTAGATGAGTCTTTTACATTAGTTAGCTTACCTTGAATATGCAGTGATTGTGCATGTAAGATTGGACTTGCTAAAAGTATTGCGAAAGCGATTATATTTCTTTTCATAGTAATTGGATGCGTTATTAAGTTCAAATATAGAAATTATATCTTGTTAACTGACTAGGAAGCATGTCTCTTTTCCAATATTTTAACCACATCGGTTAATTTGAAGCCCTTGGCTTGTAAGAGCATCAAATAATGAAAGAGTAGGTCTGCAGCTTCTTCTTTAAATAAAACCTCATTTTGATCTTTCGCCTCTATCACCAATTCTACCGCCTCTTCACCCACTTTTTGTGCGATTTTGTTCATGCCTTTAGCAAATAAGCTTGCAACATAAGAAGTTTCAGGTGCCGCATTTCGCCTCTGTTCAATCACTTGTTCCAAGTGCGCAATAAATCCAAGGCCTTCTATTTGATTTTCTTTTCCCCAGCATGTATCCGCACCGGTATGACATACCGGTCCCACAGGATGCGCTTGGATCAAAAGGGTATCTTGGTCACAATCTAAAGCCATACTGATATAGTTCAAATGATGTCCACTTTCCTCTCCCTTGGTCCATAACCTGTTTTTGGAACGACTAAAGAAAGTCACTTTTTGTAAAGACAAAGTTGCATCTACTGCCGCTTGATTCATAAAGCCCAACATCAATACGTTTTTTGTTTGGGCATCTTGTACAATTGCTGGAACTAATCCGTCAGCGTATTTTTTAAAATCTATATTCATAATACTATAATTATTAAGTCGATTATTTTTTATTGATATTTTTTATCTATTATCTATCCCCACTTTTTCAATTTTAATTTTTCCTACTCCTATACTCTTGTTGGGATGCCCTGCGCATGTAAATATTTTTTTAAATCTGGGATGGCCAATTCTTTAAAATGAAAAATACTAGCTGCCAATGCTGCGTCCGCTTTTCCTTTAGTAAAAACATCTAAAAAATGTGCTTCGGTACCTCCGCCTCCTGAAGCAATAATCGGCACGGACAAACTTTCAGCTAACATCGCAGTTAGTTCCAAAGCAAAGCCTTGCTTGGTCCCATCATGGTTCATAGAAGTTAATAATATTTCACCCGCACCAAGCCCTACTGCTTTTTCTGCCCAATCTTTAACGAGTTGATCAGTTTTGGTTCTGCCCCCATTCAGGTAGACGTACCAGTTATTATCTGATTCACATTTTGCATCAATCGCTAATACAACACATTGACTTCCGAAATTTTTTGCAAACCGACTGATCGTGGTAGGATCTAAAAAAGCGGCTGTATTAATTGAAATTTTATCAGCGCCATTTTGTAATAACACACGCACATCTTCTTCGGTCTTAATCCCACCCCCTACTGTAAATGGAATATTGATTCGTTGTGCTATTTTGTTCACCAAGGAAGCTAATGTTTTACGTTTTTCGACAGTAGCAGTGATGTCTAAAAAAACCAACTCATCTGCTCCTTGACTTGCATAAAATGCACCCAATTCAACAGGATCCCCTGCATCCCGAATTTGTTCAAAATGGATGCCTTTGACTGTTCGACCATCTTTAATATCTAGACAAGGTATGATTCGTTTTGTTAACATAGTTTCATGGATTAAACACCTGTTGTATGGAATTGACTTGGGTTACTTTAAAATTTTGAGAGTTCCGATAAACTTATTTTGTTTTCATAAATTGCCTTCCCTACAATTGCTGCAGCACAACCCATATTCCTTAAAGCTTCCAGGTCTTGTAACTTACTTACACCGCCACTTGCAATCAATTGCAAGTTTGGAAATTGTGTGATTACTTTTTGGTAAAGTTCCAAAGAGGGCCCTTCTAATTTTCCATCTTTTTGTATATCTGTACAGAAAAGCTGCGTTACCCCTTTTGCTACATAAGATTGAATGAAATCATAAATATCAATATTGGTCTTTTCTATCCATCCTCCAACAGCAATTTTTTCTTCAAAAACATCTGCCCCTAACATAAAAATACCTGCACCAAATTGAGCAATCCATGTTTCAAATAATGTCCTGTTTTTAACTGCAAGACTGCCAATGGTGGCATACTTTGCGCCTGTATCTAAAACAGTCTTTAAGGTAGCTTCTGTTTTTATGCCCCCGCCAAAATCAATTGCCAAATTGGTTTTATTGGCAATTTTTTCCAATACTTTCCAGTTGACAACCTTGCCCGCCTTTGCTCCATCTAAATCTACCAAGTGCAGGCGCATTAACCCAACTCCTTCAAATTGTTTTGCAACTTCTAATGGGTCTTCGTTGTATATTTTCTTTTGTGCGTAATCCCCCTCAGTCAACCGCACACATTTGCCTTCGATAATATCTATAGCCGGTATAATTTGCATATGATGATGATTAAAGGGTAATAAAATTTTGGATGATTTGTGCGCCAATAGTAGCTGATTTTTCAGGATGAAATTGCACTCCATAAAAATTATTTTTTTGAAGTGCACTACTATAGTCTTGAATATAGTTTGTTGTGGCAATAGTATTGGGGCCTAACTCCGCATAATAACTATGTACAAAATAGGTATAGCTGTTTTCCGGAATGTCCTTAAATAATGTAGATTTAAATTGATGAATGGTATTCCAACCCATTTGCGGCACTTTCAACGTAACATCATTTGACTTAAAAATGGCAACTTTTTCTTCAAAAATACCTAGGCAAGTGGTGTCATTTTCTGCTGAAGATTGACACAACAATTGCATCCCCAAACAAATGCCTAAAACGGGCTGCTTCAAAGATAAAATCACTTGATCTAAATTCCTTTCTTTTAGATAAGCCATCGCTGAACTTGCTTCCCCTACTCCAGGAAATAGTACTTTATCCGCTGCTTGAATGGCCTCAGGATCATCTGTCACCGTAGCGGTCACACCCATTCTTTCTAAGGCGTAAAGTACGGATTGAATATTTCCTGCATTGTACTGTATGATAGATAAATTCATGCTGATTGAATAATTTATTGTGCTAATACCCCATTTAAAAATTTTGAAGTGGTTGCTTCTACGCTTTCCCCCACCAACTGCGCTTTAGACAAAGCTTGAATATAAGCTGAGCCAATAATGGCGCCATTTGTATATGCCGTTACTGCATCAAAACTGGTTTTATCTTTAATACCAAAGCCTACCAATATTGGATTTTTTAATTGCATTGATTTCAATCGCTCCAAATAGAGGATTACTTTTGAAAAATCATTCGCAGTACCTGTCGTTGCGGAAGCACTTACTGCATATAGAAATCCAGTGCTTAACTGGTCTAATTTCTTTACTCTTTCTAGGGGCGTTTCAGGCGTCACCAAGAATATAAAATCTAGTTGATTTTCTTCTAAGATGGCCCCGTAAGATTGTTCAAATTCATACATTGGTAAATCTGGCAAAATAAAACCATCTACTCCAACTGACTTTGCCTTTTTGCAAAAAGCCTCAAATCCATATTGTAAAATTGGATTCATATACCCCATCAAGACAACAGGAATATGAATGGAAGAACGCATTAAAGATAATTGTTCAAATAAGGTATCGATGGTCATCCCATTAGACAAGGCAATCATGCTGCTATTTTGTATCACTTCGCCATCCGCCAATGGATCGCTATAAGGCATCCCTAATTCAATAATATCGGCGCCATTTTTTTGTAAGCTCTCCATCACTTCTAAAGTGCTATTTAAATGGGGATACCCTGCAGTACAGTATACATTTAAAACACGCTTTTGTTTTTGTTTGAATAATTCAGCTAACCTTGACATATGATTCGTTTGATATGCATCCTTTTGGAATACACTTTTGTAAATATTGTTATTTTAAATCCATTGATTGCATATAAGTGGCCAAATCTTTATCCCCTCTTCCACTCAAACAAACAATGACTACATCTGTTGGTTGAAGTTTTAATTTAGGCAAAACCGCAAAAGCATGTGCCGTTTCTAATGCAGGTATGATACCCTCGATGGCAGATAAATGAAAAGCCCATTGAAGCGCTTCTTCATCTGTAGCACTCATGAATAAACCTCTTTTACTTTCATATAAAAAAGCATGCAGTGGGCCAATGCCTGGATAATCTAAGCCAGCTGAAATACTATGAGGCTCTACCACTTGACCATCTTTGGTTTGCATGACGATGCTTTTGCTACCATGTAAAATACCTGTACTTCCTAATTGTGTCGTGGCTGCACTCATTCCTGAGTGTACACCATGACCCGCTGCTTCTACTGCAACCAATGCTACAGATGGCTCATTTAAATAATGATAAAATGCCCCCGCTGCATTGCTTCCACCACCCACACAAGCCAACACATGTGTCGGCAATTCCGTGCCTGTTTTCTCCTTTAATTGAGTACGCATTTCAGCACTGATGACACTCTGAAAACGAGCCACCATGTCTGGATAAGGGTGCGGCCCCACCACACTTCCAATAATATAATGCGTAGTCTCTGGCTCGTTGATCCATGCTCGAATGGCTTCATTCGTTGCATCTTTTAAAGTTTTACTTCCACTCGTCGCAGGCACCACTGTGGCACCCAACATTTTCATTCTAGCAACATTGGGTGCTTGTCTTTCAATATCTTTCTCCCCCATATACACCACACATTCCATTCCTTTTAAAGCACATACAGTAGCCGTTGCTACCCCATGCTGTCCTGCACCTGTTTCTGCAATAATTTTTTTCTTGCCCAGTCTTTGTGCTAAAATAATTTGTCCAATAGTATTGTTGATTTTATGTGCACCCGTGTGACATAAATCCTCCCTTTTTAGATAAATGGTTGCGCCAATTTCTTCACTTAATCTTGCTGCATAAAATAAAGGGGTTGGCCTGCCCACATAATCTTTTAGCAAAGCATCCACTTCGGCTTTAAATGCAGGATCATTCATAATTTCCAAGTATTGATGCTTCAATGTCTCTACATTGCCGTATAACATTTCTGGAATATACGCACCTCCAAATGCACCGTAATAGCCTTCTTGACTTGGTACCTGATAATTGATAGATTCGTTAAATAAATGCATCGATAAAAGTTTTAATTTTTTCTAAATTTTTAAACCCTGGTTCCAATTCAAATTGACTATTTATATCTAAAGCATGTAAAGTTTTACCCGCTTTAGTTTGTTCCATTACTTGAACCCCTTGCGCATCATTTGGCCCAATCCCTCCACTTAAAAAATAAGGCTTAGGGATTGTAGTGCCTTTGATTAATTCCCAATTAAAGTGCCTACCCGTTCCTCCATACAAAGCACTATCCGTATCAAATAAAAAATAGTCCACTTCATTTTCATAAGGCCTAAAATCGGGCACTTCAGCGCCCACTCTAAATACCTTCACTACTTTTACCTGCTGACGCACAGCAGCGCAATAGGCAGGCGTTTCATCTCCATGCAATTGCACTAGATCCAAACCTGCTGCTTGTACAATCGATAACAATTCGTCTAAAGGCATATCAACAAATACGCCTACTTTTTTTGCCTGGCTTGGCTTGAACATGGAAAGCTCCTCTAGGCTCTTGTCTTTTAAAGCATACCTTTTAGAAGCTGGGTAAAATATAAATCCAACAAATTGAACCCCCATCGCGTCCAATGCATTTGCCTGCTCTAGGTCAGTGATACCACAAACTTTAAATTGCATGGTCATTGGTTTGAATTGTTTGTACAAATGTTTCAAATGCGGCGGCAGGATTGGCCTCTTTCATAAAATACTCCCCCATCAAAAATCCATCAAAGCCTTCTTGTTTTAATAATTGATAAGTAGCTACACTATAAATACCACTTTCTGCAATACTTAATTTGCCTTTGGGCAATTGGTCTTTCAATTGCAAACTATGTTCAATATTTACCTCAAAGGATTTTAAGCTTCGATTGTTGATGCCTACAAAATCAACCCCATCGTTGATATGTCCTAATTCAGTTGCATCGTGTATTTCTAATAACACTTCCAAACCAATACTTTTTGCGAACAAAGCCAATGACTTGGTTTGTGCAGGGGTCAGACAGGCCGCAATCAATAAGATAACAGAAGCACCATATGCTTTTGCTTCTATCAATTGAAACTCGTCCACAATAAATTCTTTCCTTAATACTGGAATATGATTTTCTACAGCGACTGATAGATCTGCCAACTGACCTCCAAAAAATTTTGTATCCGTTAATACAGAAATACCTGCTGCTCCAAATTGGGTATACGCTTTTGTAACAGTTGCAACAGAAGCTGTGTCATTGATAATTCCTTTAGAAGGAGATTGTCTTTTAAACTCCGCAATGATCCCAGTGTATGCAGGATTCAATAAATTAGATTTCAAAGAAGTCGCAGGTATCGAAAATAAAGGCATCGCCTCTAAGGCAGCCATTTGAATTTGCTTTTTTCTTTCAGCTACTTCAATCAATTTATATTGGACAATCGTCTCTAAAATATTGGTGCTCATTTTTGTAATCGTATTAATGTTTGTAGGCATTGATTGGCCGCGCCCGATTCTAAACTTTTCACGGCCGCTTGGAAGGCCGCCTCGTAATTTTCATATTGACCTGTTACCTGAAGGGCCATCGCTGCATTCGCTAGGACCACTGCATTTTGTGACCAAGAACCATTTCCTTCTATGATCTTTTTAAACAAGGCTGCCGCAGCCTCTACGGTAGCACCGCCATGTAATTCTTCTGCAAATACTTTTCTTTTACCTAATTGATAAGGCGACATTATAAATTCACCTTTATTGGTAATGATTTTAGTATCTGTGGTTAAAGAAATTTCATCGTACCCATCTAAACTATGAATTAGTGTAAATGCTTTTCCTAAAGACTGCATAGCATAATTGTATATTCTAGCCATCTCTAAATTATAGACCCCAATCAATTGAAAAGCAGGTTGAGCTGGATTTACAATTGGGCCAAGCATATTAAAAAATGTTCTAACCCCCATATTTCTTCTGATAGGACCCACCGTTTTTAATGCCGGGTGAAACAATGGCGCATGTAAAAAACAGATACCTGCTGTTTGCACCTCATTGCTCAATACAGCTGGATCATTTTTAAACTGATAGCCCAATTGCTCCATCACATTAGAAGAACCACTTACACTAGACGCGCCATAATTGCCGTGCTTAATTACTGGATGACCTGCACCCGCTACAATAAAACAAGCAAGGGTTGAAATATTAAAAGTGTCTTTTCCATCACCGCCTGTACCCACAATATCAATTGCATTGTCTACGCCTAAATTCAATGGGACAGCAAGTGACAACAAAGCATCCCTAAAGCCCATCAATTCGTCAATAGTAATACTACGCATCAAGTAGACCGTCACAAAAGCGGTTACTTCATGTTCATTGTATGCGCCTTGAGAAATTTGCACCAAGACATCCTTAGCCGCTTCTCTACTTAAAGTTTTGTGTTCAAATAAATATTGTAAAATCTTTTTCATCTAATTATTTTTAATTTTTCAACCAGTTGCCAATGATCTTAGCCCCTTCTGGTGTCAGTACACTTTCGGGATGGTATTGAACGCCCTTCACATCAAATGTCGTATGCTCTAAGGACATGATATATCCTTCTGCATCTTTGGAAGTGATACGCAAAGAAGTTGGCAAGTCAGATTCATTCACTACCCAGCTATGGTAGCGCCCCACTTGAAAACTAGATGGCAACCCTTCAAATAAAATAGATTCCCCAATCAATTCTACTGGAGTAGCTATACCATGGTATACTTTGGATAAGTTAGTTAAGCTTCCCCCAAATGCTTCTGCAATAGCTTGCTGTCCTAAACAAACCCCCAAAATGGATTTAGAAGCGGCATACTCTTTGATCAAAGGAAGCAATAAACCAGACTCAGCAGGAATTCCAGGACCTGGCGATAATAAAATCTTATCATAGGCCTTAACTGCTTCTAAAGGAATTTCGTCATTTCTAAACACTTCCACCGTTGCATTAGATTGCTCCTTAATCATTTGGACCAAGTTGTAAGTGAAAGAATCATAATTATCAAAAACAAGTATTTTCATTTGGTATCTTTTAAATTTTTTCAGCTAAGAGGATTGCTGTCTTTAAAGCGTTCAATTTATTATTCACTTCTTGTAATTCACTTTCAGGTTGACTCGCTGCCACAACCCCTGCTCCAGCTTGATAGGTCAATGTATTATGTTGACTTAAAAAAGTACGAATCATAATGGCTTGATTACAGCTGCCATCAAAACCAACAAAGCCTATACAACCCCCATAATAACTTCTTTTTGTCGGCTCGATGCCATCTATCAATTGCATGGCTTTAAATTTAGGTGCTCCACTTAAAGTACCAGCTGGAAATGTTTTAGCAATTAAATGAAATGGATTTGCCCCAGCTGCTACCTTCCCTTCTACTTCACTTACCAAATGAATGACATGACTATAATAATGTACTTGTCTATATTGTTTTACACGAACTTCTGTACAAACCCTACTTAAATCATTTCTTGCTAAATCGACCAACATCACATGTTCCGCATTTTCTTTTGGGTCATTTAATAAATCCTGTGTCCTTGCTGCATCAATGGTTTCATCCCCAGATCGTTTAAAAGTTCCAGCGATAGGATGAACCACCGCTTTATCTCCTTTAATAATCAACTGCGCTTCTGGAGAAGACCCCATTAATTTATAATCTCCATAATCAAAAAAGAATAAATACGGAGAGGGATTAATGCTCCTTAATGTTCTGTATACATTGAATTCATCTCCATTAAATTGTTGTTGGAACCTTCTGCTTAACACAATTTGAAAAACATCCCCACGCATACAATGTTGAATTCCTTTTTGAACCGCCAAACGGTAATCCGCATCAGTATAGTTAGAAGTTTCATCGCCTACGCTACTGAATGGATATTGAGGCACGTCTTTGCTTTTAATATAAGACAACAACACACTTAATTCTGAGTCAATCCCTTGAATTTTATTTTCACAGATATACAATTCATCCTTAAAATGATTAAAGGCAATTACATACTGGTACAAGCGATAACGCATTAATGGAATGGCAGGAACTGCTTCCTTAAATTGAATCGTATCAAAAAATGGAATGGCATCATAAGTCGTGTACCCATATAATCCTTGCGCAAATGCAGCTTCTTTTTCAGGAGCTGTTACAATATCAAAGTGTTGCATATAGGCCCAGATTCGATCAGGGGCATCTTGCACTGCTTGGATGGTTTCTTTTTGTGGTTCTTGTTTAGGGTATTTGTATTCAATTTCATTTAAACTAGAAATTTCAATCCCTCCAATTGCATTCACCCCAATAAAAGAATAACTATTTTCGGCAGCATGCGAATCGGTACTCTCTAGTAAAATCGTATCTCTAAAACGATCTCTCAATCGGAGATAGATTCCAACAGGCGTAAATGTATCTGCTAACATTTTAGTCACTTCTGTTTGTAATATCATTTTTTGCATCTTAATAGCTTAGTTGAATCATTCGTAAAAAAAATAAACCCCGACAGGATCTGTCGGGGTTTATATATAAGTTGACAATCATGGCCATGTCACTACAATACCCCAACGGAGTTTGTATGCCACCACCAAAAATTGTTTATTGTTTTCATTCGACTACAAATTTAAGGGTTTCGAGATTTTTCACCAAAAAAACATCCAATAGAACGCTACCAAACGTTAGGCTTATAAAACACCCTTGGTACTTGGCAAAGCATCACTAGCCGGATTTCGTTTCACCGCCATTTTAATGGCTTTAGCGAACGCTTTAAATATAGCTTCAATCTTATGATGTTCATTATCCCCTTGACAACTGATGTTCAAATTAGCTTTAGCTGCATCGCTAAACGATTTAAAAAAGTGAAAAAACATCTCCGTAGGCATTTCTCCAATTTTTTCTCGTTTAAAGTTTGCATCCCAAACAATCCAATTCCTTCCACCAAAATCTATTAACACTTTCGCTGCTGCATCATCCATTGGGATGGCAAAACCGTAGCGCTCCATCCCTCTTTTATCAACAAGCCCTTTAGCAAAAGCTTCCCCCAATGCAATTCCTACATCTTCAATCGTATGGTGTTCATCTATATGCAAATCGCCGGTACACTGAATCTGTAAATCTAAAGCGCCATGTCTAGCAATCTGCTCTAACATATGGTCAAAAAATCCAAGTCCTGTATGAATGCTTGCATCTCCTTTGCCATCTAAATTCAATTCAATTTGGATCTTAGTTTCTTTGGTGATTCTTTCATGTGTTACTTTCCTTAATCCTAATTTCAAGAAACTATAAATCTCGTCCCATTGACTTGTTTCAAAGGCAATATAAGGTCTAAGCGACACTTCTTGATCAGGCGTTAAACTGTGTAAATTAGATTTCAAATAAATTGCTTTACAACCTAGATTTTTAGCCAATTCAATATCAGACCATCTGTCTCCAATCACATAAGATAAACTTAAATCGTAAGAAGTGGCATCCATTAAGTGTTTTACCAATCCTATACCTGGCTTACGCGTTGGCGCATTGTCTTTCGCAAAACTGGTATCAATGCATATTTCATCAAATTCAAACCCTTCACCTTTTAAAGTGCGAAGCATTAATTCTTGATAGGGCTTAAAATGATCCATAGGATAAGCAGCTGTTCCTAAACCATCTTGATTGGTCACCATCACTTTATAATATCCAAAGTCATTGGCGATCTTTTTTAGATTAGATAGTACTCCAGGCACAAATACTGTTTTATCAATATGATCAATTTGAAAATCAGTAGCTGGTTCTTCTAAGATCACGCCATCTCTATCAATAAATAAAATAGGTCGCATAGGTTTATTTTTTCTTTTTTGCGGCCTGCACTTGCGCAATAGTAATTGCACTTGCTTTATTGGACCAACTATTTCTGATATAGGTCAACAAATCTGCCATTTCATTGTCTTTTAGGTCTGGGCTAGCCGTCATGGCATTGCTATAATAAAAGCCATCCAATGCCACTCTTTCATTGTATCCATACTTAATTATACGCACCAATCTGGCAATATCATTGCCTACCACATTGCTTGCGCCATCAAGAGGTGCATTCATATTTGGCACCCCACCCCCATCAGCTTGATGACAAGCAAGACATCTAGTTTCGTAAATTTTTTTTCCTTTTTGCATGTTTTGTGCATCCACACGATTACAAAAAAACAGGCCTAATAAAATCAAACTGACTGATTTGAATGGTACTTGCTGCATACTTATTTATTAAAACTAATTTTAAAAATCGCCCCTTTGCTATCATCACTTACGTAAAGACTGCCATCAGGACCTTCTGCTAAGCCACATGGTCTAGCTTTGGCTGCTCTTGGACTTTTGTTATTATCAGCACCTGCAAATCCATTGGCAAAAATTTCCCATTCGCCTGCGGGTTGCCCATTTTTAAATGGAACAAATGCCACAAAATAACCTTCTTGTGGCAAAGGTGCTCTATTCCATGAACCATGAAAAGCAATGAATGCGCCTTCTCTATACTTTGCAGGAAATTGATTGCCTTTGTAAAACAATAAAGACATGGGTGCCATATGCGCAGGAAAAGCCACCAAAGGATCTAATGCATTTTTGCCTCCTTCTAATTTACCATCACCACCATATTCTGGAGACAGTATTTTTTTCTTTTGGAATGGATCATAATATACATAGGGCCAACCGCAATCGTCTCCCTCTTTTACTTCATACATAGTTTCTGCTGGCAATTCAGCGTTTTGAGCATCTGTATACAAAGCAGGATAAAAAGTATTCAATTGATCACGGCCATGTTGTGTTACAAATAAACTATTAGTCGAATTGTTCCAATCTAATCCAATTACATTTCTTAAACCAGTCGCATATCTTTTCCCTTCTGCATAAGATTGATTTTCTTTCATCCCATCAAATTTCCAAATGCCCCCAGCAGAATCTAAAATTGGACAAGGCATCATTCCCTTGGAACCAACTGATCTGTCTTTTTCTTGACAAGCATTGGAATAGGCCCCAATATTCACATATATATTCCCCTGCGGATCTAAAGTGATAGATTTTGATGCATGCTGTCTTCTGCTATGTAAATTTTTAATAATCGTCTTTGGTGCTGCAGGATTAACTACTTCACCCTTTGCATCTAATTGATATAAATACACTGCATCGTCAGAACTCGCATACAATTGATTTCCTTTTACATAAATTCCAGTTCCACCATAGTTGCCCCATCCACTCACTTTTTCTGCAATGCCATCCGCATTGGCATCTTCCATTCTCACAATAGCTTGACCCGCTTTGTTTGGATAATTCAACTTTGCAAACAAAACCCCTTTTTCATTGATGGCAATATGTCTTGCTGCGCCAATCTGATCTGCAAACAGCGTAGCAGAAAATCCAGCAGGCAATCTTAATCCTGCATTTTCTTGCGCATTGACAGACAATGCAAACAAAGAAGCCAATACCAAGTTGCTTAATTTATACATAATGGTTGTTTTAATATAATGTTAATAGTTTATTCAAATGTGTTAGTGATCCATTCATACATCGCATCTACCAATGCCGTATTTTCTTGTTCTGTTCCTACTGTAATTCTAAGACTATCCTCACATAATTCCAAGGTGGACCTGTCTCTTACAATGATTCCTTGGGTCAATAAATATTCATATAATTTTCTTGCATGAGGAATTTTTACAAAAAGGAAATTGGTATCAGAAGGAAAGACTTTAATAACATGTGGCATCGAGGCAATCACTTCTGCCAATGCGATCCGCATATCCACTAATAATTGAATCATATCGTTTACTTGTCCCACTTCTTCTAAAGCCTGCAAAGCAAGTTCCTGTGTAACAATATTGATATTATAAGGTGCTTTGACCTTATTAAGGTATCCAATAATTGCTGGACTCGCAAAACACATCCCTAATCTTAGTCCTGCCAAACCCCATGCCTTACTCAATGTTTGCAAGACGACTAAATTCGGGTAATCAATTAAGGATTGAACAAAAGATTTTTGTTTTGAAAAATTGATATATGCTTCATCTACTACCACAATACCATCAAAGTGATTCAAGATAGTTTCAATATCAATACGGTCTAAAGAATTGCCTGTTGGATTATTAGGAGAACAAATCCAAATAATTTTAGTACGCTCGTTCACCAATTGTTCTATATGTGCCACATTCAATTGGTAGTCATCAAGCAAAGGTGCTTTCTGAATGGCAATATCATTAATATTTGCACCTACCTCATACATTGGATAGGTCGGTGGACAAATAATGATATTATCCTTACCTGGCTCACAAAAAGTTCTAAATAATATATCAACACATTCGTCACTTCCATTGCCTAAGAAAATTTGATCTGCAGCAATTTGCTTCACAAATGCCATCTTATCTTTTAGTTTTGACTGATAAGGATCTGGATAACGATTGTACCATTTAGTAAGGGGTGATCCTAAACTATTTTCATTTGCATCCAATAAAACTTTCGCTTCGCCCGTATATTCATCTTTTGCAGAAGAATAGGGTTTCAAGGTTTTAATATTTGGTCTAACAACGCGTTCTAGTTCAAATGCCATTATTTCTATTTTTACTGCCTAAATTTACATCTTTGATTCAATTTCTTGCACTCTAATTGCAACCGCTTTAGCATGCGCCTCCAATTGCTCAGCTTCTGCCATCTGAATCACGGTTTGAGCAATATTTTTTAAGCCCATTTCGGTCAGTTGCTGAAAAGTTATTTTCTTGACAAAACTATCCACACTCACCCCACTGTATACCCTTGCGTGGCCATTGGTAGGTAAAGTATGGTTGGTACCGCTTGCATAATCCCCTACCGATTCGGGGGCATAATTGCCTATAAAGACTGACCCCGCATTGATGATCTTTTCTGCCACCACCAATGCATTTTCAACAGCTAATATAAGGTGCTCAGGAGCATACGCATTGATACATTGAATGGCCTCTTCTCTAGCAGCAAGTATAATCCCTTTTGAATTTTCTAAAGCTTGGGTTGCGAACGACGCTCTTGGCAATTCAATCAATTGTTTTTCTATTTCTAATTGAACCTGCTCCATCACTTGTAGGCTGCTTGCCACCAATAAAACTTGACTATCCGCACCATGCTCTGCCTGAGATAATAAATCTGCAGCGACAAATGCAGGCACAGCAGTTTCATCTGCATAAACGCAAACCTCACTTGGTCCAGCTGGCATATCAATGGCTACCCCTTGTTGTTGAATCAATTGTTTTGCAGCCGTGACATATTGATTACCAGGTCCAAATATTTTATATACTTTAGGAACTGTTTCAGTACCATAGGCCATCGCTGCAATCGCTTGAACCCCTCCAATAGTATAAATTTGCTGAATACCTACTAAAGTTGCTGCATAAATAATCGCAGGATCTATCGTTCCGTCTTTTCTGGGTGGCGTACATAAAATCACCTCTTTGCAACCTGCTAATTTTGCAGGAATACCCAACATTAACACAGTCGAAAATAAAGGCGCTGTTCCACCTGGGATATAGATGCCTACTTTTTCGATACCGACCGATTTACGCCAACACCATACGCCGGGCATGGTTTCAATTTTTTCTTCTTTCTTAAGCTGCGCTTGGTGAAATATTTCAATATTCACCTTTGCAGATTGAATCGCTGATTTAAGTGCAGTAGTCAACGCATGTTCAGCCGCATTGACCAATGCAGGATCTAACGCAATGCTATTGAGTGCTACTTGATCAAATTCAAGGCTGTACTTTTTCAACGCCGCATCCCCATGCTTGGCCACTTCCTCTAAAATGGTTTGCACTTTAGGCAACAATAAGGCCGCCTCAAAATTAGGACGTGTTAATAAACTATTCCAAGCTTCTTTATTTGGCTCTACAAATACTTGCATTTTATAAAATCATTTTTTCAATTGGGACTACTAAAATTCCTTCGGCTCCTGCCGCTTTTAATTGCTCAATCAAATTCCAGAAATCGGATTCTTCAATGACCGTATGTACACTACTCCAACCAGCAGTTGCCAATGGCACAATGGT
>JBFYPO010000069.1:0-3028 GCA_041303215.1 Asinibacterium sp.
GAAACTATTTTTGTACTGATCAAAATATCTATTTCATCTTTAGAATACTTTATTGCATTATCAATCAAGTTCGATAAGACATGTAAAAAATGTTCTTCATCAATATAAATTTCAGCGGGATTCGCTTCTAAACTAGTATGCACTTTAGAAGGCTTACCCTCTAATTGTAATTTAAAACTTTCGATGACCCCTTGTATCAAATCATGCATATCGACCATCTGCCGATTGATATCATAGTCTTTACGTTCCAGCTGTGCCGCTTGTAAGATGGTTTCTACATGCTTATTCATTCGAACGTTTTCTTCTTTAATAATGGAGCTAAAATAATCTACCGATGCAACGTCGGACTGCACTTTTGCCGATTTAAGTGCATCCACTGCTAAAGAAATAGTAGCCAACGGTGTTTTTAATTCATGGGTCATATTGTTGATGAAATCACTCTTAATTTCACTCAACTTTTTTTGCTTGATCAAGGACCTAATCGTGATCAAGAACGCCGCCAGCACAATGATGATAAATAAGATGGCACCAAAAACAACCCATTGTAATGTTTTGAATAAATAAGCATTGACATTAGGAATCACTATGATCAATGTTTCAAATGGACCAGTGGCTTCTAGAATCTCTTGAGGAATGATAGACACCCTTGTTTGCACAGTATTCAATTCATCTACAAAAACATCTTCAAATAGCTTACTCTTAATTTCTACATACCCTTTTTTGTCTTGCAATGCAAATTCGTAAGGCAGGTCTTGAAGACCATACTTTGACATTGCCGCTTTTAGTCTTTTATCTAAGTCTTGAAAAGTATACAAGTCTGATAAAGTGGCTTCTTCAAAAGAATGTGAATGTCCAGCACCTGATAAGCTCAATGATTTTTTAGGAAAATGAAATGCCAAACCTCCGTTCAATTTTTTTCCTAAATCTGCAGAAACAACTACCCCTGCTTGATTGACTTTTTCGATCAATTGGTTTTTTTGCAATAGAAACAATCCTTGCAACCAAGTAATTTGTATGAACAAAATCCCTAGTATCGACAATCCAATTAAAGTAAATAAGATAGGAAATGTTTTCTTCATAATTGAGTCCTGCAAACACGATAGGTTTTGCCTATGTGAATATATAAAAAAATCCCTCTCGTTTGACGGAGAGGGATTCCTATAGATGATAATTTTTTGTTATTATGCTGCTACTTATAAAACACCTTCCACTAATACAGTTGCTTTATTGTCAATCACTTCTACAAAACCACCTTGAATAGCATAGCTAGCAGATGCGGTTCCTTTTTGCAACACTTTCACATTGCCGTTACCTAATGCACTGACCAATGGGGCGTGTTTGTCTAAGATTTCAAATAAACCATCTACACCAGGCAATTGTACTCCTTGCACATTTCCACTAAATAACTTCTTCTCTGGTGTTAATATTTCTAATAACATGAATGGAATTTTAATTTATTAAGCTTGAGCCATCATTTTCTTTCCTTTCTCAATCGCATCTTCTAATGTACCTACTAAGTTGAATGCTGCTTCTGGATACTCATCTACTTGACCATCCATAATTGCATTGAAACCTCTAATTGTATCATCAATAGAAACGAATACACCTTTCAAACCTGTAAATTGCTCTGCAACGTGGAAAGGTTGAGACAAGAAACGTTGAACACGACGAGCGCGTGATACTACTAATTTATCTTCGTCACTTAATTCATCCATACCTAAGATGGCAATGATATCTTGTAATTCCTTATAACGTTGTAAGATCATTTTTACTTTCTGAGCAGTATCATAGTGTGCATCCCCTACAATAGCAGGTGTCAAGATTCTTGAAGTAGAATCCAAAGGATCTACTGCAGGATAAATACCTAAATCGGCAATCTTACGAGACAATACAGTCGTTGCATCCAAGTGCGCAAAAGTAGTTGCTGGCGCCGGATCCGTTAAGTCATCCGCAGGAACATAAACCGCTTGCACAGAAGTAATAGAACCATTCTTTGTTGATGTAATACGCTCTTGCATCAATCCCATCTCTGTAGCCAATGTTGGCTGATAACCTACCGCAGATGGCATACGACCTAATAAAGCCGATACCTCAGAACCTGCTTGTGTGAAACGGAAGATATTGTCTACGAAGAACAAGATATCTTTTCCTTTTCCTGTACCATCTCCATCACGGAAATATTCTGCAATCGTCAAACCACTCAAAGCCACACGCGCACGTGCACCAGGAGGTTCGTTCATTTGTCCAAATACGAATGTTGCTTTTGATTCTTTTAATTCATTCAAATCAACTTTACTTAAATCCCATCCACCTTCTTCCATGCTATGTTTGAAAGCATCACCATATTTCATGATACCTGCTTCAATCATCTCACGTAATAAGTCATTTCCCTCACGCGTTCTTTCACCTACACCCGCAAACACAGATAAACCTCCGTGTCCTTTTGCAATATTATTAATCAACTCTTGAATCAATACTGTTTTACCTACACCCGCACCACCAAACAATCCAATCTTTCCACCTTTTGCATATGGCTCAATCAAATCGATTACTTTAATACCTGTAAACAACACTTCTGTTGCAGTACTTAAGTCTTCGAATTTTGGAGGGTTCGCGTGGATTGCACGGCCATTTGATTTATCCAATTGAGGTAAACCATCAATTGCATCACCTGTTACATTGAACAAACGACCATT
Organism: Asinibacterium sp.; assembly: GCA_041303215.1. GTDB lineage: Bacteria > Bacteroidota > Bacteroidia > Chitinophagales > Chitinophagaceae > Sediminibacterium. The sequence goes on from JBFYPO010000069.1 coordinate 2,697, forward strand.
GATGCCTTCTCCAATTGGCATAGAGATTGCCTTACCAGTGTCAACTACTTCCATTCCTCTCACTAAACCTTCAGTACCATCCATTGCAATTGCACGAACGCTATCCTCACCTAAGTGTTGTTGAACTTCTAATACTAATTTTTCACCATTAGGACGCGTAATTTCAAGCGCATTGTAAATTTCTGGTAATACACTTTCAGTTGAAAAATGTACGTCTACAACCGCACCAATAATTTGTTTGATTTTACCTGTTGTTGCCATATTGTTAATTGTTTTTACAACCCCCTTTTAAGAGGCGAAAATAGAGATACTCCATTTCGGCTGCAAAGGTA
>JBFYPO010000070.1:0-13453 GCA_041303215.1 Asinibacterium sp.
ATCAAAACATTTTTTCATGATGCCAAAGCGTATTACCAAGAAAAAACACATGCTGCAAATAATTTAAAATTAGAAGCGGTGCGTGGATTGTTTGAAGGCAAACAAAAGTTATTTGTTCGCGCAAACGAGGTAAAACAAATGTTACTTGCAATGGATATTGCAAAAACATTTGGATTTAAATTAGTGATCGTTGGCGGAACGGAAGCGTATCAGATTGCTGATTTATTAGCAGCCCACAATGTGCCTGTTATATTAGATCGCCAACACGCTTTACCTAGTATGGAAGACGACGACGTAGATCAGCCGTATAAAACACCAGCCGCATTACAAAAAGCAGGCGTGTTGTTTTGTTTAAACGATACCCACGATCAAAGTCGTTTTAGAAACTTAGCTTTCAACGCTGGAACAGCTGCTACGTATGGATTAACTAAAGAGCAGGCGCTTTCTGCGGTGACATTCAATACCGCTAAAATTTTAGGTATCGAAGATAAAACGGGTACTATTGAATCTGGTAAAGACGCTAACTTGTTGATTGTACAGGGTGATTTATTGGACATGAAATCAAGTGTGATAGGTCAAGCATTTATACAAGGACGCAATGTTTCTTTGGACAACAAAGGCAAACAATTGTATGAGCGCTATAAGCACAAGTATCAATTAAAATAAAAGAAACCACCACATAGCTTCTGCACTTTGTAAAGTGCTGTTATTAAGTGGAAAAATAAGTTTCCTCCCAGCTCGGTAAATCTGAACTGGGAGGATTTTTTTTGGCTAACTTAGCGCTATGTCTAAAAAATTATATTTACTAGATGCGCTAGCACTTATTTATAGAGCCTATTATGCTTTAATTCGTACCCCAAGAATTACAAGTACAGGAATCAATACCAACGCTCAATTTGGTTTCACTAATACCCTTTTAGAAATCATTAAAAAAGAAAACCCGACTCATATTGCGGTTTGCTTTGACACGCATGCGCCTACAGAAAGACATACCGACTTTACGGACTACAAGGCCAATAGAGAGGCGGCACCAGAGGATTTACTAAGCTCGCTTCCTCATATTAAAGCAATTATTGAAGGCTTTAATATTCCCGTGGTAGAATGTGATGGTTATGAGGCGGATGATGTGATTGGCACACTTGCTTGGCAGGCCGCAGACCTCGGCTACGAAGTGTATATGGTAACCCCTGACAAAGATTATGGACAGTTGCTAGTGAAAGACAATGTATACATGTGGAAGCCTCCTGCTTTTGGGAACGAAAGAGAAATTTTAGACGCTGAAAAAATTAAAGCAAAATGGGATATCGCCAGAGTGGATCAAGTGATTGACATGTTGGGTTTAATGGGTGATGCTGCAGATAATATTCCAGGCATACCTGGTGTGGGTGAAAAAACGGCGGCTAAATTATTAAAAGAGTATGACACCCTTGAGGGCGTGTTAGCCAATGCGGATAAAATAAAAGGCGCCATGGGCGAGAAAGTGAGAGCAGGAAAGGACTCTGCAATCATGAGTAAAAAATTAGCAACCATCATTACCAATGTGCCGGTACAATTTCACGAAGAAGATTATAAGTTATCCGAAAAAAATATTCCCGCATTAACAGAAATTTTTAATTTACTAGAATTTAAAACCCTCGGAAAACGCATATTGGGAAAGGAATTCGAAGTAGTGGTAGCACAGGATCCAGAAGTGCAAACGGATTTATTCGGTAACGAAGTAAAAACTAAAAAACCGGTTGTAAAAACCAAAACAATTCAGTTAAATGCAGAAGATGGAACACAATCTGTATTAGAGCCCAATGACGAACCAGGTAATTTGGGTTATGTGTCGGACGATGAAGAGACCGAATCCGATCTGCCTAAATTAATAGCGAATAAAAATATTGACAATACTCCGCACGAATACGAAATGGTTGTGGGTGACGCCGCGCTAGAAAAGTTTATAAATAATATTAGCACTAAAAAAGAAATTTGTATCGACACCGAAACAACGGGTATTGATGCAAACAATGTGCAGTTGGTGGGATTGAGCTTTTCAAACACGACGCACACGGGTTATTATTTACCAGTTGCAAATGATGGGGATGGCGAAGATGGTGCAAAACATATTTTAGCAAAACTAAAGCCCTTGTTTGAAGACGAATCCATTACCTGGATTGGACAGAATTTAAAATATGATTACTTGGTGTTGAAATGGTATGGTGTTGTATTAAAAGGTAAGACCTTTGATACCATGTTGGCGCACTATGTGATTGAGCCAGAAGGCAGAAGGAGCATGGATATCCTTAGTGAACAATTTTTAGGCTATGCTCCAGTAAGCATTGAAGACTTGATTGGAAAAAAAGGAAAAAACCAAGGCACGATGCGCGATGTGCCATTAGAACAAATCACTGAATATGCAGCAGAAGATGCCGACATCACTTTGCAATTAAAAGAATGTTTTACACCACTATTGTCTAAGCGCGAAGTACAACGTGTATTTGAAGAAGTGGAGAATCCTTTGATGCAGGTATTGGTGGATATGGAGTTTGAAGGCGTTAAGGTGGACGAACAATTTTTGAATGAGTATAGCAAAGTATTAGAAGAAGAAATTAAAATTAGTGAAGAGCGCGTATTCGAACAGGCGGGTGTAAGATTTAATCTTGCCTCACCCAAGCAATTAGGGGAGGTGCTTTTTGATATTTTAAAAATTGACCCCAAAGCAAAAAAAACAAAGACGGGCCAATACGCAACAGGTGAAGACGTATTAGCGAAGCTTGCTGCAAAACATAAAATTGTTGATGATATTTTAAATTTCAGAGAGCTTAGCAAACTAAAATCTACTTATGTAGACGCCCTGCCTGCCATTGTAAACCCTAAAACAGGAAGAATTCATACAAGCTACGCGCAAGCTGTTGCGGTGACTGGAAGACTTAGTAGTACGAACCCGAATTTGCAAAATATCCCTATTCGTTCTGAACGAGGAAGAGAGGTACGCAAAGCGTTTATTCCAAGAGATCCGTCTCGCATTTTAGTAAGTGCCGATTATTCTCAAATAGAATTAAGGGTAGTCGCTGCTATTAGTGGAGATCCAAATATGTGTGACGCTTTTAAACAAGGAAAAGATATTCATACTGCAACCGCCGCAAAAGTGTATGGCATTGCGGAAACTGAAGTGACCAAAGAACAACGCTATAAAGCCAAGAGTGTGAACTTTGGTATTATTTATGGACAAGGCGCATTTGGCTTAGCAGAAAATCTGGGTATTTCTAGAACAGAAGCAAAAGAGATTATAGATAATTATAAAAAAGAGTTTCCAAACATCCAGTTGTATATGGATCAACAAATCAACAAAGCAAAAGAACAAGGCTTTGTTGAAACCTTGATGGGGCGTAAGCGATGGTTGAGGGATATTAATTCTTCCAATTTTACCGTTCGAGGATTTGCTGAACGCAACGCCATCAACTCTCCAATCCAGGGTTCTGCTGCAGACATGATTAAATTAGCGATGATAAAAATTCATCGTGAAATGAAAAAGAAACATTGGGAATCAAAAATGATCTTACAAGTACACGATGAATTGGTATTTGATGCAGTTGAATCTGAGTTGCCTGCATTAAAAGAACTGATCTTGTCTTGTATGACAACTGCCATGGAGTTACCGAATGGCGTACCTGTAGAAGCCGAGTTGGGTGTTGGTAAAAATTGGTTAGAAGCGCATTAATAAAAAAGCACCTAAATTTTATTAGGTGCTTTTTTATTTTTACTCTTATGATTTTTTCGGCAGCCTCGTTTATGGAGGCTGCCGATTTGCTTTATGCTAATGAATTGTCAAAAATACTTTTATCGATTCATGCTGGCTAAGAACTCTTCGTTGTCCTTGGTGCCTCGCATACGTTTTAATAATTCGTTCATTGCTTCGTCTGTATTCATATCATTTAAGAATAAACGAAGAATATTCATTCTCTGTAATACTTCTTTATCTAATAATAAATCATCACGACGCGTGCTTGATCCTGTTAAGTCAATCGCAGGGAAGATACGCTTGTTGGCTAAACGACGATCTAATACCAATTCCATATTACCTGTTCCTTTGAATTCTTCAAAGATTACCTCGTCCATTTTAGAACCGGTGTCAACAAGGGCTGTAGCAATGATCGTCAATGATCCGCCATTCTCGATTTTACGAGCTGCACCAAAAAATTGTTTTGGTTTTTGCATTGCATTTGCTTCCACACCACCCGATAATACTTTACCAGAGCTTGGTGCTACCGTATTATGTGCACGCGCTAAACGTGTAATTGAATCTAGTAAAATCACCACATCATGTCCACATTCTACCAAACGCTTTGCTTTTTGTAAAGCCATGGTAGAAACCTTCACGTGTTTTTCTGCAGGCTCGTCAAAAGTAGAAGCAATCACTTCTGCTTTTACCGAACGCTCCACGTCCGTTACTTCCTCTGGACGCTCATCTACCAACACGACCATCAAATAACATTCAGGATGGTTCGCAGCAATAGCGTTTGCCACTTCTTTCAATAACATGGTCTTACCCACTTTTGGTTGAGCAACTAATAACCCACGTTGACCCTTACCAATCGGTGTAAACAAATCCATGATACGTGTGCTATAATTATTAGCCGTCGTATATAAATTTAATTTTTCATAAGGGAACAAAGGTGTTAAATAGTCAAATGGAATACGATCACGTATTTCATCTGGTTTTTTACCATTTACAAAATCAACTTTTGTTAAGGCAAAATATTTTTCTCCTTCTTTTGGAGGACGCACAGTACCCTGTACGGTGTCGCCCGTTTTTAATCCAAATAATTTGATTTGAGAAGGTGACACATAAACGTCATCAGGAGAAGACAAATAATTATAATCTGAGCTTCTTAAAAAACCATAGCCATCAGGCATCATTTCTAATACACCTTCAGAGGCGATGGCGCCATCAAATTCTACATTGAAAACAGGTTCCTTTTTAGGTTGATGTCTATGTTGATGAGGGTGTTGGCCCTGTCCTGGACCTCTTTGTCCACGGTGCTCACGTTGTTCGCCAGCTTGTGTATTTTGATTGCTTTGTCCAGCTTGTGCTTCTTGTCCTGTTTGATCTCCCTGAGGTGCAGGTGTTGCTACAGGATTTGCTGTTGGTGCAGGGGCTTGACTAGCAGCAGACTCGTCTCCAAATAAGGCAGCCGCAATTTTAGAAGCTTTATCGTCTTCGGAATGTTCTTTCTCCACTTTTGCAGGAGCGGGTACTCTACGTTTTGGTTCTTCGGACGCTTCTGCAGCTTTCTTTGCAATTGGCTTACGTGCTGGTTTTGCAGCGGTTGAATCAGTTTTTGAAGTCGCGGCAGGAGCAGCAACTGGCTTGCGTCCTCTCTTTGGTTTGTCGTCTTTTTCTTGCACAGTAAATGAAGGGTTTTTTAAAATCGAATCGAGATCGGGGAATGTTTGAAAAAATCTAGTTGAATTTGGCCAAGATTTGACCGGTCATTGATGAACTGCGAAAAATAAAATAGGACTGTTTCGCTTGTTTCTACCACAAAGTAAAGCCCTTTTTGCATAAAAAAACAATTTTTTATGGGTTATCTTTGAACCTCGAAATAAGTCATATGTTCAATCAAAGAGTCAAAATCAAGCAATTGTTAAGCGGAACCGATGCCCAATCAGCAGTAGGAGCCGAAGTAGTAGTCATGGGATGGGTGCGTACCTTCCGAAATAACCAGTTCATTGCATTGAACGACGGCAGTACCAATAACAATGTGCAGGTAGTGGCTAGTTTGGGTGAATTTGAAGAAACTTTATTAAAACGTATCACCACGGGTGCTTCTTTAAAAGTAACCGGCGTGGTGGTGGAAAGTTTAGGTAAAGGACAAACCGTTGAAGTAAAAGCAACAGCGATTGAAATTTTAGGAGACAGCGATGCAGACAAGTATCCTTTACAACCTAAAAAACACTCTTTAGAATTTTTAAGAGAAAAAGCACATTTGCGTTTTAGAACCAATACGTTCGGTTCGGTCTTTCGCATACGTCATTCATTGGCATTTGCGGTGCATCAGTTTTTTAATGATCGTGGCTTTTTATATTTACATACACCCATCATCACTTCAAGTGATGCAGAAGGTGCAGGTGAAATGTTTCGTGTTACGACACTTCCTTTAGAGGGAGCGCCAAAAAACGAAGCAGGTGCAATTGATTTTACAGAAGACTTTTTTGGCAAGAGCACGAACTTAACCGTGAGTGGTCAATTAGAAGGAGAGCTAGGCGCAATGGCGTTTTCAGACATCTATACATTTGGACCAACCTTCCGTGCAGAGAATTCTAATACGACAAGACACTTGGCTGAGTTTTGGATGATTGAACCAGAAGTTGCGTTCAACGATTTGGAAGACAATATGAATTTGGCAGAAGATTTCATCAAGCATTTGATTGCTTATGTAATGGAAAAAAATGCAGACGACTTAGCATTCTTAGATGCGCGTTTAGCAGAAGAAGAAAAACAATTGCCTACTGAAAAAAGAAGCGGATTGGGGTTGATTGATAAATTAAAATTTGTGCTAGAAAACGGATTTGAAAGAATCACCTATACCGAGGCCATCGATATTTTATTAAATAGCAATCATTACAAGAAAAAGAAATTCACATACGATGTAAAGTGGGGTATTGATTTACAAAGTGAACACGAAAGATTCTTGGTAGAACAACATTTTAAAAAGCCGGTAATCGTAACCAACTATCCAGCAGCTATTAAAGCATTTTATATGCGCATGAATGATGGCTGTGAAGCAGGCAAGGAAACGGTGGCGGCAATGGATATATTAGCGCCTGGCATTGGTGAGATAGTGGGTGGTTCACAAAGAGAAGAGCGCCTAGATAAATTAGAGGCAAGAATGAACGATATGCACATTCCTTTAGCTGAGATGAGTTATTATTTAGATACAAGACGCTTTGGTACTGTGCCTCACGCTGGATTCGGTTTAGGCTTTGAGCGTATGGTACAGTTTGTGACCGGCATGACCAATATTAGAGATGTCATCCCTTTTGCAAGAACGCCGAAGAACTGCGAATATTAAAAAATTTGAAAGAGCGCGAATGCGCTCTTTTTGTTAAAGCCCGGGTTTAAATGTAGCGCCGGATGGTTCACTTAATTAAATTGTATGGGAATTATTTTTGTTTTAATTGGTGCCTTTTGTTTTGCCATTAGCAATGCTTATTGGAAAAAAGTGACGGCAACTATACCCTATCATATCGCGATGTTTTATAGAGGCATTTTTGCAACGGGCATTTTTGCAATTTTATATTTTGGTTTTCGTCAAAAAGATTTTTTTACATATTGGGTGGTTAGGGATATCGCTTTTGACACTCAATTTTTATTGTCTATCGCTTTAAGTGTATTCAATATTTTTGGCTTGGTCTTTTTTTTACAGGGTATCCAAAAAGCGCCTGTAAGCGTTGTGGTGCCTGTATCTTCTTTAAAGCTCTTTACCATTTTAACTGCCGTGTTTGTAATGGGTGAAGTTTGGCATGGTAATTATTTGTGGGCATTTATGTTGAGTACTGTCGGCTTATTTTTATTGTACTATCAACGAGGGGCCATTCATCATGCAAAGGAATTTGAAAAAGGACTTTTATATGGTATTGCTTCAAGTTTTTTCTGGGGCAGCTCTTATGCATTGTATAAATTTCCAATTGGATGGTGGGGACCACTTGGTTTTAGTTTGATTATTGAAGCGGTGGCTATGCTTTTTGGTTTGGTCCTGGTGATAAAAGATGGTCTTGTGAACCAATTGTTTTCCTACTTAAAATGGATGCATTTAAAAGCATATTTACTATTGGGTGCACTCTTGGTGATTGGCGGATTAGCGATCAACATGAGCTATGGATATTTGCCAGTGGTGGTCATCAATATCTTGATTATTGGCAGTCAAATTATTTCAGTTTTGATAGGCTATTTTATATACAAAGAACGTTTGAGTACAAAGCAATGGATAGGGTTGGCATTGATTATTGCCAGCTTTTTTGTGGTGGCAGCAGTGGCATAAAGCGTTCATTGGGATTCAACCTAGATCCTAAATAGACTGATTTTCAACAAACAAGCCCATTTTTTTGCTATTTAAAGAGGGCTATCCTATATTTGCTGCCCGAACGAAGCAATTTGTTTGGATGGATTTACATCCGATGGCGCTGTAGCTCAGTTGGTAGAGCAAAGGACTGAAAATCCTTGTGTCCCCGGTTCGAGCCCGGGTGGTGCCACAAAAAGAAAAAGCCTTGTAAGTTAAACTTACAAGGCTTTTTCTTTTTATTTAATAATGATTTGTTTTCGTTCTACTGTATGTGCCGAAAAAATGCCCAAAGCGCCACCTACAATATTTGAGGGGGGATTAGATGGAGTGGTGCCGCCACCGGGCCCTGCACCGGACTGTTGATTGATTGTATAATAATATAAATAAGTGGGTCTTGTTATACAGTGCATTTCTACCGACACAAGGTCTTTTAATTTTACCTCTAAAGAATCAGTACCACTTCTTAATGGGCGTTGGTTGACCTTGCCATTGTTTAAATTATCATTGAACACATGAAAGGTTTGATCCAGGGTATCGTTTATTTTTTGAACAAAACGATAACTATTGCCCAGTGCAATTGGATCAGCATACACCGGAATGACACTATACCTTATTTCATTGTTGACAGGAAAGGGATTAATCCTTAAGCTATCTAATCCCACTTTTTGTGGCATAGTGGAGGATGCGGTATATTTTTTATTGTCAACAACAACTTCTAAAAAATAGGTGTTGCCATACATGCCCTTCATAGTTTTGGTTTTATACAAGCCTTGTTGATCATGTTGTAGGGTATCAATTTTTCCAGTATTGTCTTTTACAATCACCAATGCATTGGTGATGCCAATATAATTAGCCACAGAGGTAATCGGCATAGACTTGCTGAGTCGAATTGTATAGGGCCCTGCTTCATCTGTAATGCTTCCATCTATGACTAAGATAGATTGATTGGCATCTAATGGAAGTTGAATTTCTTTTTCACAACCCACCAAGAATAGCCCCAATAGTAAAACAGAATATAATTTATTAAGCATAATTAAAATTTAAATTGATAGGTTATACTAGGCACCCATCTAAATAAGGAGGTCTGAATAATTTGAGTTCTACTAGGATCGTTGGGGTCATCTTGAAAATTAATTTGATATGCATTTTCTCTTCCATACACATTGTATAAACTGAAATTCCAAGAAGACTGTGTTCTTTTTTTACTTTTTTTATCATAGGTAACACTCAGGTCCATTCTGTGGTTGTCTGGCATTCGATTGCCATTTCTTGAAGCATATTGATAAAGCGTTTGACCTTGAATGGAATATTTACCTGTGGGATAAGTCACCGCGTCGCCCGTGTTGTAAACAAAAACCGAAGAGATGGACCAGTGTGCATTCAGGGTATAAACGCCAACGATAGATAGGTCGTGCGTTCGGTCTTGTTTTGCATTGTACCAATTGTTTTGATTGATGCCGTTGATTTGTCTTTCGGTTTTAGAAAGCGTGTAGCTTACCCAGCCTGTGAGTATCCCTTCTTTTTTCTTCCATAACAATTCAAGACCATAGGCGCGTCCTTTACCAAATAATAAAGCACTCTCTACATCTGCAAGTGTATTAATTTCTGCACCATCTTTATAATCTACTTGGTTTTGTAAATTTTTATAATATACTTCTGCACTTAATTCAAATCGATTATTTTGCCAGCCTTGCACATAACCCAAACTTAATTGGTCAGCAATTTCGGGTTTAATATTATAAGAGTTTCCAATCCATTGATCGGAGGGGCTGGATGCGGTTGAATTACTGAGCAGGTGCAGGTGTTGAATATTTCTGGCATAGCCCGCCTTGAAACTTACCTGGTCTGTGTTACGAAAATTTGCCGTGATTCTTGGCTCTGGATTCACGTACGTTTTACCAAAACTGTTTTGATCTAATTCAATGCTGCGCTCTAGTGCCTCGTTTGTATAGATATTATAGGGATCTCCGCCCATTAAGCTATAGGCAGAAATACGCAAGCCGTAGTCAATACTTAGTTGGTCACTGTTTTTATAGTTATTACTAATATAGACTGCATTTTCAAGTCCTCTTCTTCCTTTTTTTGGCGTGCTGTTGATCACTGTACCGCTAAATGTACTTGGTGTGATTTTATGTAAAATACTATTGAACCCAAAACGCAAAGTATTTTTAGGATTGAAATAAAAAGTATAATCCTGTTTTAAATTAAGGTCTTTGATATTTGAATTCACATTGAAATCCGTCAAACCATTTTTTAGTTTTACATTATAATTGTAATCGCTGTAAATGATAGAACTGTTTAAAAATAAACGGTTGGACACAATGCGATTCCATCTAAACGTACCCGTTTTGTTGCCCCAATCAATTCCAAATGCATCTCCTAATCCTAGTTCGTCTTTTCCAAAATAACCAGAAATGAATATTTTATTTTTATCATCTAATTTATAATTTGCCTTCATGTTTAAATCATAGAAATACAAAATATTGTCTTTGAATTCTTCCGAAGCACGTAAGAAGATATCAGCATAGGTTCTTCTTCCTGATAAAATAAAAGAAGATTTGTCTTTTTGAATGGGACCCTCCACGCTTAGTCGACTGCTTATAAGACCCAATCCACCATTCACGTTCAGGGCTTGGTTGTTGCCTTCTTTCATCTTTACATCCAATACAGAAGAAAGCCTTCCTCCATACTGTGCTGGTCCATTGCCTTTAATCAAAGTGGCATCTTTAATGGCGTCACTATTGAAAGTGCTGAAAAATCCCAGTAAGTGCGATGCATTGTACACGGGTGCCTCATCTAATAATATTAAATTTTGATCTGCTGCTCCTCCTCTTACATAAAATCCACTATTGCCTTCACCCGCCGATTTAACACCCGGAAGCAATTGAAGCGTTTTTAAAATATCTTTTTCACCAAAAATAACGGGCAATTTACTCACCGCATTCATGTTGAGTGTTTCTGTGCCCATTTGAGCTTTGCTTAGGTTGTCGTTTTTGCGTCCAGCTTCAACCACTACTTCCTTTAGGGTGTTCACACTGTTCAAAAAAATCTGTAAGCTTTTATTGGAGTCAAGTTGCACTTTTTGTACATACTTTTCATACCCCAATTGGTTGACACGAATGGTGTACTTCCCCTCTGGTAAAGAAATAGCATAGAAGCCATATTCATTCGACAACACACCGATGCTAGGCAGTTCGTCAATTCTAATTGCGGCTCTAATGATGGATTCCCCTGTTTGAAGGTCTTTTACATTTCCGTTTAAAATAAAAGTAGACTGAGCCACTAGATTTTGAGCTTGCAAGAGGGCAAGCAAACCAAAAAACAAAAAACGAAGCTTTTTAAATTTCATATTGTAATAACAAAATTACCCCGAATTGGTTGGATTGCCATTGATGTAATTATTTTAACATTATCTTCTATTTTCATTAATTTGAACCTTGTCTACACTAGGTTGTTCTTGTGTTGTATTATTTTCAATTTAAAAACTTTTATATGCGTTCCTTGTTGTTAATTTCTTGTTTATTTGCTGTCTTTTCTGTTCATGGTCAATTTGCAAATGAGCCTATCATTCGCACCGAAAAAATAAATATTGCTAGAGATAGCTTTGGTGTGCCACATATTTTTGCACCAACCGACCCGGAAGTGGCTTATGGTTTAGCCTGGGCACATGCCGAAGATGATTTTGGAACTATGCAGACGTTGATTTTAACAGGCAAGGGCAAGGTGGCGACACATCTAGGTAAAAAAGGTGCGCAGATTGATTATGTATTTGGTTTATTAAATACCAAAGCAACAGCGCAAGCACAAATGAGCCAGTTTGATCCTAAATTTATTCAGCTATTAAAAGGGTACCTTTTAGGTTTAGAAGCCTATGCAAAAGCACACCCTAATCAAGTTTTAAACAAGCATGTATTTCCAATTAGTATCGAAGAGTATATTGCTTCTGCAGCTTTTTCTGTAGCTATATTTTGTGGTATTGATAAAACCTTACCTAAAATTCTAAACGGCACAATTCCAAAACTAGAAGGGTTTACAGGAGAGGGAAGTAATGCATTTGCCATCAATGCTAAAAAAACAACAACAGGAGAAACCATGTTGGTGATTAATGCACATCAACCCATTGAAGGACCCACGGCATTTTATGAAGCGCATGTTCAAAGCGAAGAAGGATGGAATATTTTAGGAGGATTGTTTCCTGGTGCCCCCTTAATTTTTCATGGGGTAACTCCTAATTTAGGTTGGGCACATACGGTGAACTTTCAAGACAAAATTGACGTCTACCAATTAGAAACGAGCAAGCAACATCCTGGTGCTTATAAAGTAGACGGCAATTGGTTGAAACTAGAAAAAAGAAAAATAAAATTAAATATCAAAGGCATTCCTTTTCCAATTTATAAGAAAGCCTACCAGTCCATCTACGGACCTACAGTAGCAACCCCTTCGGGCGAATATTTTTCTATGCGATTGCCAGCACTGATGGATGCAGGCGCTTTGCAACAATGGTATGCAATGAATAAGGCAACCAATTTTACAGCATTCAAAGCAGCACTTGCGCAAAATCATTTGCCTATGTTCAATATCATGTATGCAGATAAAACGGATACAATTTTTTATATCTCTAATGGTAAAATGCCTTATCGTAACGCAGACACAAGCTATCATTGGAGTAACACTTTGCCAGGAAATACTACTGCTACCTTATGGAATCAGTTTAAGCCCCTCAGCGCCCTACCTCAATATACCAATCCAAAAAGCGGTTATTTATTTAATACCAACCACGCCCCTTTTTTAGCAACCAGCGAGGCCGACAACTTAAATCCAAAAGATTTTGATGTGAACGATGGATATGAAACCTACCATAATAATAGAAGCAGAAGAGCAAAGGATTTGATCGACCAGCTTGATAAAATTAGCTACGAAGACATGAAGCGTATTAAGTTTGACCGTCAACTACCTAATCCGATTTTGTTTCCTTATGGATATACTGCAGATTCAATCTTTCTGGTAGATGAAAATAAATATCCTCAATTAGCCCCCCTCATTACCACTTTAAAAAACTGGGACCATCAAGCCTTGGCCGAAAGCAAGGGCGCTTTGATTTATAATTTGGCCTATTACAATGTACCTATTGTAATGGAGGGACGAAAGAATGATAAGCTAACCATTCTAGAAGCAGTTAAAGTGTATCAAAATATTTTTGACTTTTTACAAAACAATTATGGAAGAACAGACTTGACTTTGGGCGATGTTCAAAGATTAGTGAGGGGTGACGAAAACTGGCCGCAATGGGGTATGCCCGATGTGTTAGCAGCAGTGATGTCTGAGCCTTTTGGAAAAGACAAAAGAAAAATGAACAGTGGAGATGCTTATATTAGTTTTGTGCGTTTTCCTAAAAATGGCGGACT
>JBFYPO010000071.1:0-20815 GCA_041303215.1 Asinibacterium sp.
ATAATAAAGCTGAATTAGAAGCTTTAGCAAAACTTTTCAAAAAATATCCTCAAATCACCATCTTATCGGATGAGATATACGAATACATCAACTTCGTTGGCAAACACGAAAGCATTGCACAATTTAGTGAAATCAAAGACCAAGTAGTTTTGATCAATGGATTAAGCAAAGGTTTTGCCATGACCGGATGGCGCCTGGGATATACTGCTTCAAACTCGACTGTGGCTAAAGCGATGGAGAAATTACAAGGTCAATTTACTTCTGGTACTTGTTCTATCACACAAAAAGCAGCTGTTGCAGCTTTAGTGGGTGATTTAAAACCATCAATGGATATGACCGAAGAATTTACTCGTCGTCGTACTAAAACATTAGAATTGGTGAATGCGATGCCTGGATTTAAATGCTTTGCACCAGAAGGCGCTTTTTATGTGTTCCCTGACGTAAGCAGTTATTTTGGTACATCAGATGGCACACAAACTATAACGAATGCGTCTGATTTTAGCATGTATTTATTGAACACGGCACATGTATCTTCTGTCATGGGTGATGCATTTGGAGAACCAAACTGTGTTCGTTTTTCATTTGCTAATAGTATGGATAATATTGAAAAAGCTTGGGCAAGAATCAGAGAAGCTTTAGCTAAACTTAAATAGTGACACCAGAAAAATTTCAAATGTTTGAAAATCGATTGCTTAAAAATTATAAGCATCGATTAAAACAAGCAAAGCGACTCAATGTCACTTGCTGGAGATTGTATGACCATGACTTACCAGAGTTCCCTATTTGTGTTGAATTTTATGAGCAATACATTTATATCGCTGAATACAATCGTCGACACGCTTTAACAGACGAAGCACATGAAATTTGGTTTACAGAAACCAAAAGAATCATTTCCGAAATGACAGGGGTACCAGTAGACCATATGTTTGTGAAATTACGCAAGCGTATGTCCCATAGAGAAGGTCAATATGAGAAGGAAGAAGTGACGGAATCAAAAATTATCACAGTTCAAGAAAATGGTTTACAATTTTTAGTCAACCTCACCGACTATTTAGATACCGGATTATTTTTAGACCATCGTGTGACGAGACAAATGGTGCAAGCAGAAGCCAAAGACACCCATTTCTTAAACCTATTTAGTTATACCAGTTCCTTTTCTGTCTATGCAGCCAAAGCTGGTGCTAAAACGGTCACTTCAGTCGACTTATCCAAAACCTATTTAA
Source organism: Asinibacterium sp. (assembly GCA_041303215.1). Classification (GTDB taxonomy): domain Bacteria; phylum Bacteroidota; class Bacteroidia; order Chitinophagales; family Chitinophagaceae; genus Sediminibacterium. Next base: position 1,224 of record JBFYPO010000071.1, read on the forward strand.
ACTGGAGTGAGGAAAATTTCAAACTCAATCATTTAGTACATCCTACCGCATTTCAATTTGTACATGCGGATGTAAAGCAATACTTAAAAACATTGCCTATGAATTATTATGATTTAGTGGTAATGGATCCTCCTACCTTTAGCAATAGTAAAAGAATGAAGGATATATTAGATATTCAAAGAGACCATGTAGCATTGATCAATGATATGCTTAAGGCAATGAAACCAGGCGGGATACTCTATTTTAGTACCAACTTTACACAGTTTGTGATAGACGCAGAACAAATACATACTAACCAGATAAAAGATATTACCAAGGCCACTACCCCATTTGATTTTGAAGGAAGATTAAAACGTTGGTGTTATAAAATTGTAAAACCAAATTAAGTAATTAATTAGAAGCATCTTGAATGGCTAATCTAATTACTTTATCTATTTCCAACACCTGTGGAATGACCATTTGTTGGTTGTCATTTTGAATCACATAATCACATAAACGCATCTTTATCGAATCTGCAATTTGATTGCGCATTCTAGCTTCAACTTGTTCCTTAGTAGCCCCATCTCTTTGCATCACACGATGCATTCTTAGGGTTGGAGGCGCAGTTACCCCAATCACTTTAAATAATCCTTCCGCAGCACCCGATTCAAAAATTAAAGCTGCCTCTTTAATCACATAGGGCGCGGATTGTTTTGAAGCCCAATCTTTAGCTGCTTGAATAGTGACTGGATGCACTATCGCATTTAATACCTGTAATTGATAGGGATCATTAAAAACAAGGGCAGCAAGTTTATCCTTTTGTAAAACACCCTCTTCATAGATTGCTGACCCAAAAGCTGTTATTAATTTTTCTTTAATGATGGGGCTATTTTGCATGATCCATTTGGCTTGTTCATCTGCATTGAACACAGGAATGCCCATCGTAGCAAATACTTGCGCTACCATAGATTTGCCTGACCCAATTCCACCCGTTAAACCAATCATTATGGACATAGTTCCCTTTTAAAATTTCAATCTTATTACGAGCTCTGTTAAATAAAAAATCCGAAATCAGTTTCCATTATTGGATTGGCTAATTTCGGATTCATTTATAAAACAAAGTGTTTATTTATTCATCGCTTGAGACCACTCTAAGCTTATAGAAGATCTTTCAATCTTTAAATAGCTGCCTGGGCTCACTTCTAATTGAATGGTATTGTCTTCGTTTACTTTATTGATTGTACCGTGGATACCAGCAATAGTTACAACTTTATCCCCTTTTTGCATGTTATCAATAAACTTCTTTTGCTCTTTTGCTTTTTTAGCTTGTGGTCGGATCATGAAAAACCAGAAAACCAAGATGATACCACCTAACATGATCAATTGAAAAGTGCCACCTTGTTGAGGCGCTTGTAATAAAATTTGTGTCATTTTTGTTGTGTTTATATTTTTAAACTTGATTACAAAGATAGTGTAAACCAATTACTTTGCTTTATGACTTATCTTTTGAATTTGACCGTTGGATACCAATTCTTTGTGGATATTATCCAAAATACCGTTGACAAAGTGGCCACTTTGCTCGGTGCTATATTCTTTAGCAAGATCAATGTATTCATTGATAGTGACTTTAGTTGGAATGGTATCAAAATACAATAATTCACAAACACCCAACCTCAATAAAATCATATCAATTACAGCAATACGTTCTGGATCCCAATTTTTTAATTTTGGCACGATCAAACCTTCAGTCACTTCCTTTTTTTCAATAGCTGTGCGCAATAAATCTTTAGCAAATTTCATTTTTTCATCACCGACCAAGTCTAAGAAATCCACTGAATTCGGCTTTTGGAAATAGTTCAACATAAATCCAATGATCATATCCCCGTCGTCATCCCAATTGGAGAACTGTGATTCAATGGTTTCAACTGCATTAGTTGAAGTTAAAATTAGCTCCCCAAATATGAATTTTAAGATGGCAGCTTCTTTAGCCTTATCTCTATTTTCTTCTTGAATATATAATTGATAAGTAGCGGACTCCACTAATTGACGAAAAATGGATTTAACCATATCGTTGTCAATCCATTGTTGAGGCTTCACAATTTCTAAAGCTTGCTTGAATTTATCGGAATCTAAGGTTTGCCAGACAATCGTATTGCCAGCTAACTTAATATTAACTTCTAAATCGGCTTGGTTGGGAAGGTTTTTGGAGGCTCTTTGTAAGGCTTCGATCTCTGCATAACGTGCTATTTGATGCACTAAATGAACCATATAAACGAACAAATTACGGGTTTTATCAAATTCCCTTTGTAATAGACCAGCAGCAGTAGCGACGTTTTGGGCATCTAACATATACATGACCTGCATTACTTTAATTCGGATATTTCTTCTGTTCATCATAATTATAAGAGCTATTGGGGTTGCAAATCTATAATAAAAATGCTTAAAACTGACATTTTTGGCATTAATTTGCTTCCTTGTAACAAAATAGCAATCTAAACTGAAATTTTGACCTATCTATTTGCTTTAAAGGCAGATGGCATGGTTATGGCTATTAGTATTACAACACTTATTAATCAATTAAAAAGATAAACTATGGCTAAGAGTTCGGCAAAAAAATTAAACATTACCCCGCTACACGACAGAGTAATTGTTATGCCTGCCGCTGCTGAAGAGAAGACAGCTGGTGGAATCATTATCCCAGACACTGCAAAAGAGAAGCCACAACGTGGAACAATCGTAGCTGCTGGTCCTGGTAAAAAAGATGAACCTGTAACTGTAAAGGTGGGTGACACAGTTTTGTATGGCAAATATGCGGGTACAGAAATCCAAATTGAAGGTCAAGATTTATTGATCATGCGTGAAAGTGATGTGTTAGCAATTGTATAATTGTTGAATACACTTAACCTTATTTAAGAATTTTAAAATTAAGAGAATATGTCTAAAATGATTTTTTTCGACTTAGAAGCGAGAAATAAAATGAAAAAAGGTGTTGACACATTAGCCAACGCTGTAAAAGTAACTTTAGGGCCAAAAGGTCGTAATGTGGTAATTGAGAAAAAATTTGGTTCACCTTCTGTAACTAAGGATGGTGTATCTGTTGCAAAAGAAATTGACTTAGAAGATCCAATCGAGAATATTGGTGCTCAAATGGTAAAAGAAGTGGCTTCAAAAACTGCTGACTTAGCAGGTGATGGTACTACTACTGCAACTGTATTAGCTCAAGCAATTATCAGTGAAGGTTTAAGAAACGTAACTGCAGGTGCAAATCCAATGGATTTGAAGCGCGGTATCGATAAAGCAGTAGAAAAAGTAGTAGCAAGCTTAAAAGCACAATCACAAACAGTTGGTAACGATACTAAAAAGATTGAGCAAGTTGCCTCTATCTCTGCGAACAACGATAATGAAATTGGAAAGTTAATTGCTACTGCAATGGCTAAAGTGGGTAAAGAAGGTGTCATCACGGTAGAAGAAGCAAAAGGAACTGATACAACTGTAGACGTGGTAGAAGGTATGCAATTTGACCGTGGATATGTATCTCCTTACTTCGTTACAAATAGCGAGAAGATGGAAGCAGAAATGCAAAATCCTTATATCTTAATTTATGACAAGAAGATTTCTGCTATGAAGGACATCTTGCATATTTTAGAAAAAGTAGCTCAAACAAATCGTCCATTGGTAATCATCGCTGAAGATTTGGAAGGTGAAGCAATGGCTACATTGGTGGTGAATAAATTACGTGGCACTATTAAAGTAGCAGCTGTAAAAGCACCAGGATTTGGCGACAGAAGAAAAGAAATGTTGAATGACATTGCTATCTTGACTGCAGGAACAGTAATCAGTGAAGAGCAAGGTTTCAAATTAGAAAATGCAGACTTAACTTATTTAGGTCAAGCATCTTCTATCACAATTGATAAAGACAACACTGTTATCGTTGGCGGTAAAGGTAAAAAAGCAGACATCACTGCTCGTGTAAATCAAATCAAAGCTCAAATTGAGAATACTACTTCTGAGTATGATAAAGAAAAATTACAAGAGCGTTTAGCGAAATTAAGTGGCGGTGTAGCAGTATTGTATGTAGGTGCTGCAACTGAAACTGAAATGAAAGAAAAGAAAGACCGTGTAGATGATGCATTACATGCAACACGTGCAGCGGTGGAAGAAGGAATCGTACCTGGTGGTGGTGTGGCTTATATCCGTGCCGTTGCTAGTTTAGATAAATTAAAAGGCGCAAATGATGATGAGACAACTGGTATTCAAATTGTACGTCGTGCAATTGAAGAGCCATTACGTCAAATTGTTAAGAATAGCGGTATCGAAGGTTCTATCGTTGTACAAAGAATCAAAGAAGGCAAAGACGACTTTGGTTTCAATGCAAGAACAGAAGTATTCGAAAACTTATTTAAAGCAGGTGTTATTGATCCAACTAAAGTATCTAGAGTTGCTTTGGAAAATGCAGCATCAATCGCTTCTATGTTGTTAACAACAGAGTGTGTGATTGCAGACAAACCTAAAGCTGAAATGCCAGCTCCAGGTGGCGCTCCTGATATGGGTGGAATGGGTTACTAATACTTTAAATAGAAAGTATAAAAAAAGTCCTCCAAGCAATTGGGGGACTTTTTTTTTGTGAAATAGTTTTATCTATTTCTCTAATAATTCATTCGGCCTATTTTAAAAAAGTTGTGGAATGTTTTGCAAAATGCAATTGAAATCCTTTTACTAATAAAAGCTGCGCAATACCATAGGTGGACATCGTCACTAAACCAATGTGATCAATTGGACTTTGTACAGACCATTCGAATTTATTAAAAGCCAATACTGCATCTGAGGCAATAAAAAATAACATACCAGGGAACCAAAATAATAGAGCAATCAAGTTTGTATCTTCATTTAATGACGCCCTGAAAGCCTTAATTGCTGCAGTGCAAATTAAAATCATATACACTAAAATCGGATAAATTAAACTTCCCATAGATGGCGAAAGTTGTTGATATATAAACCAACAGAACAAAACGAATACAACAGCCACCGCATAAACTTTATTGAATGATTTACCTGTCGTAGGTTTTATTTTTTGAAAGAATATTATATTAAAAATATGCGTGGTCATAAAGGCAATCATGCCTGGAATAAAATAAGCATCAGACAATAAAAATGCGTCCCCTAAAAAAGATCCAAATAGCGCCAATAAAATTAGGTACTTGCTTTTTGGTGCGGCTGCAAAAAAGTCTTGACTATAAAAAAAGCCCATTAACAAGGGTAATAAAAGCAACTTCGATCCATATTGAATATTGGTGTACCCTAATAATTGTGCAAATAAATGAAGCATTAAAATTAAAATGTACGCTGTCATTCCAAATTTTTGCAAGCTTGTTTTCATTAGATGGGTTTTCGTTAAAAATTGGATTAAATATACTTAAAGCAAGGGAATTCAGCTTTCTATCCATAAATTTGTGCATGATCCACCCTGACGATGACGCATTTTATAGTTTTTGGGAGCAACAACGCACACTACCCCATTATAAAAGAAAACCCTTCTTAAGGGGTACCAGCATCAGCCTATTATTAGGCATCTTGATCCTGATCGTCGCCGAAATGGGCTGGTATGAAAGAGCCAATATGGTAGCCAATTCTAGAGGAAATATTTTATGGATTTTAATTGCCATTGTATTCATATCGGTTGGGTTTGGATGGATTTACCAGCAATTTACCTGGGAAATGAATGAACAAAGATTTCTTGAAATAAAGCATTTAAAAAACAAAAAATGACCCATTTTAGACCAAAAACTAGCTTTAAAAGCACCAATTTATCATTTCTAACCCTTTTTTTACTAATTGTGGGACTATGTAACATTACCGCCTGTAGTAAATCAGATAGTAATAATGATACTTCCAACCCAACTGCTTGTACCTTAAAAGCACAATATGTAAATGACAGCTCGGCCTCACAAAGAGCGCTCATGGCAGCTTTCTGTAACAATAACGGCATAAAATACACCGTCCACCCAAGTGGTATTTTATATGAAATAACTGCTGCTGGAGATACTGCCAAACCAAATCTATGTACTTCAATTACAATGACTTATAAAGGAAAATTAATGACTGGCATTCAATTTGATGCTGGCACCATTACCTACCCTTTAAAAGACTTAATTGTAGGCTGGCAGATTGCAGTGCCTATGATTGGAAAAGGTGGTAAAATTAAAATGGTCATCCCCTCTTCTTTAGCTTATGGAGCGAATGCTGTTGGTACAATACCGCCAAATTCGCCGCTTTATTTTGAAATGAGCATCGACTAGCAAGCTCCTAATATCACCCAAAATAATGGTCAAATAGGGCTAGTTTTAGGCTTGTTTCCATTATATTTGCCGACTAAAAAAAGTTAACCAAACTATTATGCAACTCAAAGGATTAGTGCGCTTTTTTACATTTGCGCTTATTTTAATTTGTCTTTACCAGTTATCTTTTACATGGTTCGTTAGATCTCATGAAAAAGCAATGGATGCTAAAGCAACTGCTTGGGTCAACAAACTACCTAAAGCTGAACAGATTTATCCAAGTGATAAAGATCAACAATTGTTATACAATGACTCTGTAGCGGATGCTAAGAAAGTGTATTACAAGCGTTTACTTGACAGTACTAAAGAAACAAAATTGTTTTTTGGTCTGACAACTTATGCTGAAGCAAAAGAAAAAGAATTAATGCTAGGCCTTGATTTACAAGGTGGTATGAGTGTTACAATGGAAGTTGGCTTAGATGGTTTAATTAAATCTCTAGCGAATTATTCTAAAGAACCTGCTTTCAATACTGCATTAGCGAATGCCGTGAGTAAGAAAGCCAACAGCAATGCTGACTTAATTACATTGTTTACCAACGAATATAAAGTGGCTAACCCAACGGGTAAATTAGCTCCTTTATTCGCAACAAGAAGCAACGGTAAATTAAAGTTTGATGCGGATGATGCCACTGTAATTTCTTATTTACAAGAGCAGTCTGTTCTAGCATTTAACAACACCTACAGAATTTTAAATACCCGTATTGACCGATTTGGCTTGGCGTCTCCAACGATTAACCCAGATCCTACTAAAGGGATTATCAATATCGAATTAGCTGGTATTTCTGATAAAGAGCGTGTTCGTTCTTATTTACAATCTACTGCAAACCTTCAATTTTTTGAAGTATATACTTTTGAAAACAAGGATTTCCAAAATGCCGTTTTAGCTGCTGACAAAGCAATTGAATTAAGCAATGCGGGCGTAGTAGATTCTACAGTAGTTGCAAAAGTAGATACTGCAAAAGCAAATGCTGCAAAGAATCCTTTATTAAGAATCGTTCAATTTACTCAACCTTATCAAGCTAAAAATGGCCAGTACATTTTCCCTGCAGAGATAGGTTATACATTGAAAAATGATACAGGAGTGTTAAATGCTTATTTAGCATTACCAGAAGTAAAATCTAAGTTCCCATCGAATTTGGTATTCATGTATGGTAAGCCAGACGAATCTGATCCTAAAGCAAAAGACGTTTTACCATTATATGCGATCAAAACATTAGAAAATGGTTTAGCTGAATTAGAAGGCGATCATGTTGCTAATGCAGCACAAGATTTTGATGAGCGTGGAAAAGTAGCGATCAAAATGAACATGGATAAAATTGGAACTAGCATTTGGGCTAAAATGACTTCTAAAAATGTAGGTAAACCAATTGCCATTGTTTTAGATAACATCGTATACTCTGCTCCAAATGTAAATGATGCCATTACTACTGGTAACTCTCAGATTTCTGGAAATTACTCATTAAAGACAGCGCAAGATTTAGCTCAAATATTAGAAAGTGGTAAATTACCAGCACCTGCTAAGATTGTAGCTGAGCAACAAGTGGGTCCTACACTAGGTAATGCTTCCATCCAAGGTGGCGCCATGGCATTTGGTGTTTCATTCTTAGTGATTTTTGCCTTGATGTTGATTTACTTTAACACTGGTGGATGGGTTGCGAATATTGCATTGATCTTAAACTTATTATTTACAATTGGTATCTTAAGTGCGTTAGGATTCACCTTAACTGCACCTGGTATTGCCGGTTTAGTTTTGACGATTGGTATGGCCGTGGATACGAACGTAATTATATTTGAAAGAATCAAAGAAGAATTAACAAAAGGTAAAAGTTACCAATTAGCAGTTGCTGATGGTTATAAGCGTTCCATGTCGCCAGTATTGGATGCACACGTGACAACTCTTTTAACTGCGGTGATCTTAGCTTACTTTGGTTTAGGTCCTGTATTAGGATTTGCTACCACACAAATCATTGGTATCTTATTGTCTTTATTCTGTGGTATCCTAGTTTCAAGATTGATCACGGATATTTATACAAGTAAGAATAGACACTTTGAATATTTCACTGCTGTATCAAAAGGTATTTTCAAGAATGCAAATTTCAAATTCATCGAATTCAGAAAGTATGCTTATATCTTGTCTGTAGTTGTATTGATTGGCGGTATTGCTTCTTTCTTCAATGGTTTTGACGAAGGTGTTGAGTTTGCTGGTGGACGTAGCTTCACAGTAAAATTTGACAAGACAGTTAATATTGAAGAAGTAAGAAATGAATTGAAAGCAGTATTTGGAGAAGCCCCTATTATTAAAACGGTGGATACGAAGAATCAAATCAATATCACTACTTCTTATAAAATCAAAGATCAAGGCAATAATGTTGATCAAGAAGTGGAAGCTTTATTGTTCAAAGGCTTGAGTAAACAATTGCCAGCTGGAACAACTTATAAAGAATTTGACGAGCAATACAAGCAACAACAACAAAAAGTGTTGCCTTCTATCTCTGATGATTTGAAAGCAGGTGCAACAAAAGCGACCATCTTTGCATTGATCGCAATTTGTTTGTACATCTTTATTCGTTTCCGTGATTGGAGATATTCTTTAGGAACCATCTTCTCTCTATTACACGATGTATTTGTAACCTTAATTGTATTTAGCTTCTTAAGAGAAGTGGTGCCATTCCCATTAGAGATTGACCAACATTTTATTGCGGCTATCTTAACGGTGATTGGTTTCTCTATGAACGATACGGTGATTGTATATGACCGTATCCGTGAGGACAGTCATTTAATGAAAGGTGTTGATAATGCAACTATCATTAACAAAGCGATCAATCAAACTTTATCTAGAACCATCATGACTTCATTGACTGTGTTCTTAACGATTTTGATTTTATTCATCTTTGGTGGTGAAGTAACAAGAGGTTTTGCATTCGCCATGTTGATTGGTGTAATTACAGGTACTTACTCTTCTATCTTTGTAGCTGCTCCAGTATTAGTAGATTTTGCTAAGAACAAGCCATTAGGGATAGAGCCAAAAGCAAAAAAACATAGTGCTAACAATGCGTAGTCTATGTTGATCGAATATAAAAAAGCCCACTATTAAGTGGGCTTTTTTTATGTGTAATCTTATATTGTATTATTTTAGATCAATCTGTACATTAAACAGCGAATGAAGTACCACAACCACAAGTGCTAGATGCATTTGGATTGGTAAAGGTAAACCCACGGCTATTCAATCCACCCTGCCAGTCGATCTGCATGCCATATAAGTAGATCTGGTGGGCAGTTTCCATACAACATGGAATCCCTTCGATAGCAAATAAAAGGTCTTTTTCAGTAGGGACATCAAATCCCAATACATAAGTCATACCACTGCAACCACCCCCTTTTACGCCTACCCTGAGTCTTTGTTGTTGATCAAAATCAGGCGCATTCATTAAGCGATGTAGTTCTTCTATAGCACCGGCTGTAAATGTTACAGGCGTGGTGGATGTTTCAGTTATCGTAGACATAAATAGTATGATTTTAAACAGATTTTACCTTTGAGTAGGCCAAATGCTGTCTTGCAAAATTAACACTTATACCGGGATTGTTTTCTTCCGAACTTGTCGAAAATAGAAAAATTATTGGCCTAATAAACAAGCAAAAATTCGTAATTTGAACTATGGAATTAAACAAGAAGCAAACGGACAGTGGCATAGAAATCAAGAAGGTCTATACTGCATCAGACCTTCCTAGTACTGCGCAAGAAATTCCCAATCCAGGTACCTACCCATATACTAGAGGCGTTCAAAATGATATGTATCGTGGTAAGTTATGGACAATGCGTCAATATGCTGGTTTTTCTACTGCTCAAGAAAGTAATCAACGATACCATTATTTATTATCTCAAGGCGTAATGGGTTTAAGTGTTGCATTTGACCTGCCTACACAAATTGGTTATGATGCAGACCATGCACTTGCAGATGGCGAAGTGGGTAAAGTAGGTGTTTCCATTTGTTCTATCGAAGACATGGAAATTTTATTCAATGATATTCCATTGGAAAAAATTAGCACTTCAATGACCATCAATGCCACTTCATTTATTCTTTTGGCATTGTATGTAGCTGTGGCTAAAAAAAGAGGCATTGATTTAAAACAACTATCAGGAACAATTCAAAATGATATTTTAAAAGAATACGCAGCAAGAGGAACTTACATCTACCCTCCTAGACATTCAATGCGTATTATCACAGATATATTTGAATGGTGTAGTACAAGCTTACCTAAATGGAATAGCATTTCAATTTCAGGTTACCATATCCGTGAAGCAGGAAGTACAGCAGTGCAAGAAATTGCGTTTACATTAAGTAATGGAAAAGCTTATGTAGAAGCCGCAATTGCAAAAGGTTTAGATATCAATGTGTTTGGAAAAAGACTTTCTTTTTTCTTTAATGCACATAATAATTTATTTGAGGAAGTGGCAAAATTTAGAGCAGCAAGAACTATATGGGCTAAGATGATGAAGGATTTAGGTGCGACGGATGAAAAAGCGATGATGCTTCGCTTTCATACCCAAACAGGCGGCGCTACTTTAACAGCACAACAACCTTTAAATAATATCACAAGAGTAACCATACAAACTATTGCAGCTGTGATGGGTGGCACACAAAGTCTACATACCAATGGATTTGACGAAGCTTTAGGACTTCCTACAGAACAGGCTGCAACTATTGCGCTTAGAACCCAACAAGTGGTAGCGTATGAAAGTGGAATTCCAGAAACAGCAGATCCATTAGCAGGAAGTTATTTTGTAGAAAATTTAACCCAAGAAGTAGCTACTAAAGCCCTTGAGCTCATTCAACAAATTGATGACATGGGTGGTGCGGTGGCAGCTATAGAGTCTGGATGGATGCAAAATAAGATTAGTGATAGTGCTTATACCTACCAGAAAGATATTGAGTCAAAAGAAAAAATAATCGTTGGAGTGAATGAATACCTTTCAGAAGAGACCAACAAAATTCCAATTTTTAAAATTGATGCTAGTATTCAAGCTGCACAAATTGAAAAAATAAAGACATTAAAAGCAAATCGAGATAATACAATCGCAAATGCTTGTTTAGAAGCGATCAAAGATGCAGCCAATACAGGCAAAAACATTATGCCGCCAGTGATTGCTGCAGTAGAAGCTAAGTGTACTTTAGGCGAAATCGCAGATACACTTCGTTCCATTTTTGGAGAATACCAAGCTTAATTCAATAAGGTATCAAAACATTAAATAACTCAAATTCATTCATCATTAAAACCAAGAACATGCGTACATTTCTAATGGCAATGTGTTTATTGATTGCAGGTAGTTCAATGGCACAAGAACTTCCTAAAAACTATGCCCAATTGCTAGAAAAAGTTGAACCTGAATTAATTCAGTGGAGAAGACATTTTCACCAAAACCCAGAATTGTCTAATAGAGAATACAATACTGGTAAATACATTGCCGAATTTTTAAAGACCTTACCTGGCGTTGAAGTACGTTACCCTGTAGCAAAAACAGGCGTGGTTGCAGTATTAAAAGGCGGCAAACCCGGTGCAGTTGTCGCATTGAGAGCGGACATTGATGCATTGCCTGTCTATGAGCGCAATAGCCTACCTTTTGCTTCTAAAGTAACAGCAGAGTATGATGGAAAGAAAGTACCTGTGATGCATGCATGTGGTCATGATTCACATACATCTATTTTGATGGCTACTGCTAAAGTGTTACATGCAATGCAAAAAGACCTACCTGGTACGGTTGTATTTTTATTCCAACCAGCAGAAGAAGGTGCTCCAGGAACAGAAGAAGGCGGCGCGCCATTGATGATTAAAGAAGGGGCTTTAGACAATCCAAAAGTGGATGCAGTATTTGGTATCCATATTAGTTCTCAAACGCCTGTAGGTACTTTAAAATATAAATCAGGTGCATTCATGGCCTCTTCTGATTGGTTTACTATTAAAGTAAATGGAAAAGGAAGTCATGGTTCTCAACCTTGGGGTGGCATTGATCCTATTGCTGCATCTGCTCAAATAGTAGAAGGCTTACAACATATTGTGAGTAGACAAATGGATTTAACCACAGCACCTGTAGTAATTACAGTGGGTACGATCAATAGTGGTGTTCGTTCTAATATCATTCCTGAGACTGCAGAGATGACAGGAACCATTAGAACACTTGACAGCAAGATGCAAAAAGATGTACACGAGCGTATTAAACATACTGTAAAAACAATTGCAGCAAGTTCTGGCGCAACAGCTGATGTAACCATTGATACAAAAACATTAGTAACATTCAATGACCCTAGTTTAGTAAAGAAAACCTTACCAGCTTTAATCAAAGCTGCAGGTGCAGACAATGTTTCTGAATCAACTTGGGTAACAGGAGCAGAAGATTTTTCATTCTTTGGAGAAAAAGCACCTAGCTTCTTTTTTAACTTAGGTGCCTTACCAAAAGGGACTGATCCAAGCAAAGCTGGTCCACACCATACACCTGATTTTTATTTAGATGAATCCGGATTTATTGTGGGCGTTAAAGCATTCTGCCAATTGGTATTTGATCATTCTAAGACAAAATAATTCCAATTTGATTTAAAGTGATTCCTTTTGAAATCGAATGTATATTTTCAATTTAGTTGAATAAAAAAAGAGAGGCTCAAGAGCCTCTCTTTTTTTATTGTAGTGAGTATTGTTATTCAATTGAATCTTATAAGCTATTTTGCCGATGGATAATTTCTTGCTCCAAAAAGTAAGCTCCCTATGCGAACCATATTACTACCTTCTTGTATTGCTAGTTCGTAATCTCCACTCATCCCCATGCTTAGAATAGAACAAGCTGTCCCCATTGAATCTTGTGTAAGATCAAAACATTTTTTTAATTGTTTAAATTCTTTTTGTACTTGAACATGATCATCTGAAAAACTAGCCATCCCCATTAAACCTTTAATGCGCACATTAGGATAATCTGCTAATCGACCAGACTGTAAAAAAGTTATTAAACTTGCTTCATCAAAACCAAATTTAGTCTCCTCTTCTGCTATATGGACTTGTAATAAGCAATCTATCACCCTTTGTTGTTTTACTGCTTGCTTGTTGATTTCTTGCAGTAACTTCTCACTATCTACCCCATGAATTAAATGAACAAAGGGCGCTATATATTTTACTTTATTAGATTGTAAATGACCAATAAAATGCCATTCAATGTCTTTAGGCAAGCTTCCTGCTTTATCTACTAATTCTTGCACATAGTTCTCCCCAAAAGCACGCTGACCTAATGCATATAACTCCATTAGCTCCTCGTTAGGCTTGGTTTTACTTACTGCAATAAGTGCTACTTGTTGTGCACTTAATTTGGTATGAATAGATTGGTAAGCTGAAATATTGACTGCCATAGGTACAAAGGTACTATCTTGTAATAGAACGACCAATCACCATCTTCTGGATCTCAGAAGTGCCTTCATAAATTTGGGTAATTTTTGCATCACGCATTAAACGCTCTACATGAAATTCTTTTACAAATCCATATCCACCATGTACTTGAACAGCCTCAGTAGTCACCCACATAGCAGTATCACTTGCGTGTAATTTAGCCATGGCTGCACTCATCACATAATCCATGTGATTGTCCTTTTCCCAGGCAGCTTTATAACATAATAATCTTGCCGTTTCAATTCTTGTTGCCATTTCTGCCAACTTAAATTGAATGGCTTGGTGCTCGTGGATTGGCTTACCAAATGATTTTCTTTCTTTGCTATAAGCCAATGCTAATTCATAGGCACCGCTTGCTATTCCTAAGGCTTGGGCTGCAATACCAATTCTACCTCCATTTAAAGTCTTCATAGCAAAATTGAACCCAAATCCATCCTCTCCAATTCTATTTTCTTTTGGAACAATCACATCTGTAAAAGAGATGGAATGTGTATCACTACCGCGAATACCCATTTTATTCTCTTTAGGTCCTACTGTCACACCTGGTGTATTCTTTTCTACAATAAAAGCATTGATTCCTCTAGAACCTTTGGATACATCAGTTTGCGCCATAACTAAATAAACAGACGCTGTAGAGCCATTGGTGATCCAATTTTTTACACCATTCAATACATAGTGGTCTCCTTTGTCAATCGCACTCGTGTGTTGATGTGTTGCATCACTCCCCGCTTCTGGCTCACTTAACAAAAAGGCGCCAAGGTATAATTCGCCGTCTTTTTTACCTTGTGCCAATGGCGTTAAATATTTTTGTTTTTGTGCTTCATTTCCAAAATATTCTAAACCCCAACATACTAAGCTATTATTGACACTTACACTAACACTCACACTAGAATCCACTTTACTTATTTCTTCCATCGCTAAAACATAACTTATGGTATCCATACCAGCGCCACCATAAGCGGGAGAAGTCATGATACCCATAAAGCCAAGATCAGCTAATTGTAATAATTGTTCTTTAGGTACTTTTTGATGTTCATCTCTTTCTATGACGCCTGGTAAACACTGTTGTTGTGCAAATTCACGAGCGGCTTTTTGAATCATCAATTGCTCTTCTGTTAAACGAAAATCCATAGTAAAATATTTGGCTCGAAATTACACTAACAATTGTTAGCAGACAAAAAATTTGATTAAATATTTAATGAAATTTCATTGGATCACTGGTGTAAATGGAAACTGAATTGAATTGCTTACCGACCCTATTTAGACAATTTGGCTTTGATTAATTGGGCCAAAACCGAACTATCGGCTGCAGTCATAGTACGAGCACTATCCTGTCTGAAATGTCGCTTAAAAGCGAGTATGGCAGCAACACTGTCTTTGGTCTCATAACCAACCAAGCTCAGGGCATGGGTAATCGTTAAACCAGCTGGTAAAACATGAGATGGATTTGGTTCGAACCAAACACCATACCCCTGTTCAGACAAGGTTCTCCAAGGAAAATAAATATTGGGATCCACTTTACGTCTAGGAGCTATATCACTATGCCCAATAAAGTGATCCACAGGAATCTGGTATTTACTTTTTAACTGCCCCAATAATTGTAAGAGACTTTGTATTTGTGCTAGTTCAAAAGGCTCAAAACCATTATTATCTATTTCAATACCAATAGAACTAGAATTGATCTCCGTATTATTTCCCCAGCTGCCAATTCCTCCATGCCATGCGCGCATATAATCATTTAACATATGGTGCACCGTTCCGTCCTTGCAAATTACATAATGTGCGCTCACTTTTGTTCTTTCTAAAGTAAAGGTTTTTAAAGTCTGATCGCATGCATTTTGTGCAGTGTGATGAATCACCACAAAATTTGGTTTACGTAAATCAAAATTAGTGGTGCCCACCCATTGACCTGCTAGCATTAATTGACCTCCTGATTGTTCCTCAGGTGACATCAATAGCTTTTTAGATAAAGTTGTAGCTTGGCGTTTATATTGCCGATTTGTTTTTGCATAAGGGAAACTACTACAAGCAAACATACCCAATAGGATACTGCAAAATAAAATGGTTTGAATATTAAAACGCATAAAAAATTATTGAATGATACTTGGTTCTTGTTGGCTTAAACAATGAAAACTACCTAAGCCCCATATGATATCGGTAGAATCAATGCCAACCACTTCTCTGGTTGGGAAACAAGATTGTATAACGCGCATTGCTTGATCATCTTGTACACAACGATAAGTAGGCACGACAACATGCGCATTGCTAATATAAAAATTAGCATAGGAAGCAGGTAACATTTGGTCCTCGTAGATGACATCTGCAGGCATCGGTAATTCTACAATATTCAATTGCTTGCCATTACTTAAACGCATTTGCTTTAATTCATTCAAATTCTCTTGTAACAAGGTATAATTTTCTGAAGCCTTATTCGATTCGACCACAGTTACCACTGTATCTTCATTAACAAAACGTACCGTATCATCTATATGCCCATCAGTATCATCACCAACAATACCCTCGGATACCCATAACACTTGTTCAACACCATAGTAATCACCTAAATATTGTTCAATTTGTGTTTGATTTAAATGAGGATTTCTATTTTCATTTAACAAACAACATCTAGAAGTCAATACCGTTCCAGCGCCATTAAAATCAACTGAACCACCTTCCATAATAATATTAGGATAAAATACGGGTAGCTCTAAAGCAGCCGCAATACGTGTAGGAATCACATCATCTAAATCATAGGGAGGATATTTTCCACCCCAAGCATTGATATTCCAGTCAACGATTGCTTTAGGAGCTGATGGATGGTTACCAATCAAAAAACTTGGCCCATGGTCTCTACACCAAGCATCATTCGTAGGATGAATATAAAATTGAACTTTTGATAAATCCACCTTTAACGCCTGCATCATTTTTTCTGCAGTGGATTGCATTGCTGCATCCACCACATTGATACAAACACGTTGTGATTGAGTTAAAATTTTAATAAACTCAATGTAGGATGGATAAATACTATCTAATTTTCCAGGCCAACTCGCTTCTTTATGTGGCCAACTTAACCAAGTGGCGTCTTGCTTTGCAAATTCAGCTGGAAAATGATACCCAAGAGATTTTGGTGTAGCACCTTCTTGAATTGCTTTTTGAATTTGTGTTAAGCTACTATTCTGCATCGTCAATATATCTTTTTGTGATGGGTTGGTATGAATCTATACGGCGGTCACGCAAGAATGGCCAATGCGTTCTATAACTATCCGATTTCTCTGTATCTATATCTACCACGGCAATTTCTTCTTGATCATGCGATGCTTTATATAATAAAGTACCAAAAGGATTACTCACAAAACTTCCTCCCCAGAATTGCATACGTCCTTCTTGCTCTAAGCCAACACGGTTTACACTAATCACTGGTACCCCATTGGCTACAGCATGACTTCGCTGAATGGTTTGCCATGCATTATATTGTTCCACATTGGTCGCTTCGTCCTGTGAAGTTGCCCAGCCAATCGCGGTTGGATAAAATAGCATTTCTGCACCCATTAAACTTGTAATTCTTGCTGCTTCTGGATACCATTGATCCCAACAGATCAACACTCCAATAGTACCATATTTTGTTTTAAAAACTTTATAGCCCAAATCACCCGGTGTGAAATAAAATTTTTCATAGTAAGCTGGATCATCAGGAATATGCATCTTACGATACTTTCCTAAGTAAGCACCATCTGCATCTAATACCGCTGTTGTGTTATGGTATAAGCCTTCTGCTCTTTTTTCAAATAAAGAAGCAATAATCACCACCTTTAATTCTTTAGCTAATACACTTAATGCATCTGTTGTTTTACCAGGAATAGGTTCAGCTAATTTGAAATTTTCATAGGCTTCTACGTCGCAAAAATATAAGGAGGTATACAATTCTTGTAAACAAATAATTTGCGCACCTTTCCTTGCTGCTTCCTTAATTTTTTCTACTGCTTTTGCTTGATTTGACTGTACATCTGCGGTACAAGACATTTGAACTAATCCTACTTTTACTATTGACATATTCAATCTTTAAATGTGTAACTGTAATTAATAAAATATGGTTGATTAGGTAGTTTTATTGATCAATCCATCGAAACTACTAATCCCTATCATCTTTTCACTTATGAACCCTTCTGCATATTGAACTCCAATTTGTTGTCCTAATTCTTTAGCACGTCCTTTGATAAATTCTAAGAATGAATTACTGGATATGAATGTATTAGGCTCACTTGAATTTGGATCATAAAATTGCGAACTGTGCGCTAATATCGATTCCATCTTCTTATCCATATACGCACTAATATCGACTACAAAATTGGGTTGTAAACTCCTAGATTGGATATAATGAAACACCTGTGATGGCCTCCAAGCTGATTGAGCTACACCATTATGTGTTGTTTGGATTTTAACTAAGCCTGATAAGAAAGCCGCATCAGCAATTAATTTAGCTGCTCTTCCATGATCTGGATGTCTATCTTCTGGCGCATTGCATAAAATAATATCCGGCTGAAATCTTCTAATCATTTCTATGATCGCAAACTGATGGGCTTCATCATTCACAAAAAAGCCATCCTTCATTCCGAGATTATCTCGTAGGGTTGCACCAATAATTTCACCAGCTAACAAAGCTTCCTTAAGTCGAATAGATGCAGTACCTCGAGTACCCAATTCTCCTTTTGTTAAATCAATGATACCGACTTTTTTTCCTGCTGCCACTGCTGCCAATAAAGTACCACCACATCCCAACTCCACATCATCTGGATGGGCACCAAAGGCTAAAATATCTAATTTCTGCATAGTCATGAATTTAAGCAATCTTGCGGGACAAAGGTAAGTATTGATTAGGTACAATATACAAAAAACCCTCTCCGACTTGATGTAGGAAAGGGTTTATGAAAATTAAATCTTTTAAATTTATTTTGCTTTTGCGTAACGCTTGTTGAACTTATCGATACGACCAGCTGTATCTACTAACATGTTCTTACCAGTGTAGAAAGGGTGAGATGTGTTTGAAATCTCCAATTTGATTACTGGATACTCATTACCGTCTTCCCATTGAATTGTTTCTTTGGTATTTGCTGTAGACTTACCTAAAAAAGAAGTGTTGTTACTCATGTCTTTAAACACAACGAAACGATACGCTTCTGGGTGGATACCTTGCTTCATAATATGATTTTTAAGGCTGCACGGTTTTTGCCGTGACAATTATAAAATAGGTTGCAAAAATAGGTTAAAATGCCATTTTTGCCAAATTTTTAGCTTTCAAAGTCCCCTAACTAAGACTTCATATTGATATATTGTAATGGAACGCCAAAATCCTCTGTCCTACAAGCCGCTATAACTTCTTGTAAATCATCGATTTTCTTGCCTGTAACTCTAATAATATCATCCATGATGGCCGTTTGCACCTTCAAGCCCTTGTCTTTGATGTACTTTGATATCTTTTTAGCGTCCTCTTGTTTTAAGCCGTTTCTAACAGGGACGTCTTTTTTGAAGATTTTACCACTAGGCTGAGGGTCTTTTGACAAATCAAATGCATTGGCATCGATGCCTTGTTTGATGGATCTACTCAATAATACATCTACAATTTGTTGCACTTTCATCTCTGAATCAGACTCTAACTTGATCATGTAGTCTTTTTTATTTAAATCTATGACTACATGAATGCCTTTAAAGTCAAAACGATTGGTGATTTCTTTTTTCACCACATTCACAGCATTGTCTAATGTTTGAACGTCTACTGAACTAGCGATATCAAATGATGGCATAATGAAAATTTTAAGTTTATTTATTTTTAGGGAACCAAGATTTGGATTTAATTAG
>JBFYPO010000072.1:0-13673 GCA_041303215.1 Asinibacterium sp.
TTTACCAGTGGTATTTGTGGCAACAAAAGATTTATACTACGAAAAAGTAGTGTCTAATATTCAAGAAATTAAAGCAAGAAAAGGACAGATTATCGCTGTCGCTACGGAAGGAGATGCAGTACTACCAACAATGTCCGATAATGTAATGTTTGTTCCAGATATTGACGAAGTGATCGCTCCATTATTGAGTGTGATCCCATTACAATTATTAAGCTATTATGTGGGTGTTGCCAAAGGTATAGATGTAGACAAGCCAAGAAATTTAGCGAAGTCGGTTACGGTGGAATAGTTCAGGAAAGATACACTTTGGTTTAAGAAACTAATATAGAAGGGTCATGCTGCAAAGCTTGGCCCTCTTTTTTTTCTACCCCTAATAAATGCGATAAATTTTCTAGAGTTGTTGTAGCAATTTGATCCATCGCTTCCTTAGTAAAGAAAGCCTGATGTGCAGTAATTAATACGTTCGGAAAACTCATTAATCTTTGTAGCACATCGTCTTTGATAATTTCAGTGGATAGGTCTTTGAAAAATAATTTTTCTTCTTGCTCATAGACGTCTATTCCTAAGTAACCTATTTGTCCTGTTTTTAAACCTTCAATTACCGCCTTGGTATCAATCAAACCACCTCTACTTGTATTGATAAGCATAACCCCTTTCTTTGCATGCGCAATGAAATCAGGATTCACCATATGTTTTGTTTGTTCGTTCAAAGGACAATGCAATGAAATAATATCCGCCTCTTGAATCACTGCTACAAGGGATTGATAGATAACCCCTTCTTCTTCAAGCGCCTTATCTACCATTAAATCAAATGCATGGACTTCACAACCAAAACCTAATAAAATGCGGGCAAATGCAGCTCCAATTTTTCCTGTGCCAATTACTGCGATTTTTTTTCCTTTTAAATTAAACCCCAACAAACCCTCTAATGAAAAATTTTGCTCCCTTACTCTATTGTAAGCTTTATGCGTTTTGCGATTTAAAGTAAGTACCATAGCTACAGCATGTTCGGCTACCGAGGCTGGCGAATAAGCAGGCACCCTAGACACTTTAATTTGATTTGACTTTGCGGCATCCAAATCCACATTGTTAAAACCTGCACACCTTAATGCCACCACTTTAACGCCTTTTAAAGCCAACGCTTTCAATACTGGCGCATCCACTTTATCATTCACAAAGACACATACTGCCTCTGCGCCTTGAATCAATTGGACCGTTTCAATTGAAAGTGCAACATCAAAAAACACAAGTTCAAATTGATTCGCTCGATTATGTGCAGTAAAGAATTGCTTGTCATAAGTTTGCGTGGAGAAGAAGGCGATTTTCATACATCAAATTTACGTCTAAAATAGCTGTTCTTCTGTTTAATCTAACGCTGGCGGTATTGCTTAGGAGTAAACACAGGTTTATAATAATATACTATCTGAAAAAGTGAGCCTAAATTAATTCCTATAGATTGAAATTTTGTTATATTTAAGTATGCTTACATTCACAAAGTCATTTAAATATACGACCCCCTTTATCTTGTATTTTTTATGCTATCTGGCATTTACAAATACAGGTGTCTATTGCTGGATTCCTTTGATCTATGTATTCTTCTTTATTCCAGTATTGGAATTATTCATTGCACCAGATCCTAAAAATTTAGACGCAGTAGAGGAACAATTAGCAAAAGCAAATAAATGGTACGACATTATAATTTGGATGACTGTGCCCCTGCAATTCATATCCCTCTACATTTTCTTGACCAGTTTCGAAACCACTATTCCTTCGACAGACATTGCAGGCAGAATTGTAGCCATGGGTTTACTATGTGGCGCCTTTGGCATCAATGCTGCACATGAATTAGGCCACAGAACTAATAAGGTTGAACAGTTTTTAGCAAAGCTTTTATTGTTAACTAGTTTGTACATGCACTTTTTTATTGAACATAATAAAGGCCATCATAAGCATGTAGCGACTCCACATGACCCAAGTACAGCAAAATACAAACAAACAGTTTACGCATTTTGGATACAAACTTTTGTGGGCACTTATTTAAGTGCTTGGTATATCGCAATTGAAGACTCAAAAAAGAAAAATAAGTACTTCCCATTGCTAAACAATGAGATGTTTTTATTTCAAGGCGTTCAAATAGGTTTTGTACTGATTCTTTTCTTTTTCTTTGGCCTATCTAGTATGTTGTATTTTTTAGGGGCTGCCCTAATGGGTGCTACTTTACTTGAAACTGTCAACTATATAGAGCATTATGGACTTACTAGAGAAAAAGGCGCCGGCACCAATTATGAGCGCGTTCAACCACATCATAGCTGGAACAGCAATCATGTGATTGGTCGTTTGATGTTATTTGAATTAAGTCGTCATAGCGATCATCATTACCTTGCATCCAGAAAATACCAAATACTGCGTAATATGGACGATGCACCACAAATGCCCACAGGATATCCAGGCATGATTGTGCTTTCTTTGTTTCCGCCTATCTGGTTTAGTGTGATGCACCGACAAATGAAGAAATACGCCCTTTAAATCCCATCCATTTTAATTGTCGTACCTTGCAGTCCATTATGAGTACGAATTTTAAAGCATTAGGCCTTGTTGAGCCTATCCTATTAGCCCTTTTCGAAGCAGGCTATACTACCCCAACACCCATTCAAGCACAGTCTATCCCGATTATTTTAGAAGGCAAAGACCTACTTGGTTGCGCACAAACCGGCACCGGAAAAACTGCCGCATTTACCCTTCCTATTATTCAGTTATTATTACAAAATAAACCTGCAGAGAAGCGAAAGAAAATCAGGACATTAATTGTTACACCAACCCGTGAATTAGCTATTCAAATAGCAGAAAATTTTGAAGCCTACGGTAGACATACCAATTTAAACTGTACTGTTATTTTTGGAGGTGTAGGTCAAGGGCCTCAAGTAACTGCATTAAGAAATGGTGTAGATGTGGTCATTGCCACTCCAGGACGTTTATTAGATTTAATGAACCAAGGACACCTTAGCATTAGAGAAGTAGAATACTTTGTTTTAGATGAAGCAGATCGTATGTTGGACATGGGTTTTGTACATGACATCAAAAAGCTTTTAGCCGTTCTACCTAAGAAAAGACAATCTCTTTTCTTCTCGGCTACGATGCCACCAGAGATCGTGACCCTCTCTAATGCAATTTTAAATAAGCCAAGCTCAGTGACTGTTACACCCGTTTCTTCGACAGTGGAAATCATTGATCAATCTGTTTACTTTGTAGACAAAGTCAATAAGAATTCCTTATTGATGGAATTATTAAAAGATCAAAACATTAAGAATGTTTTAGTTTTTACGCGGACAAAACATGGTGCAGATAAGGTGGTGAATCTATTGGTAAAAAATAATATTTCTGCAGAAGCAATTCATGGTAACAAATCCCAAAATGCAAGACAACGCGCACTGAGTAATTTTAAAGATCAATCTACCCGTGTATTAGTTGCAACGGATATTGCAGCAAGAGGTATTGACGTAGATGAATTAGCACACGTGATCAATTTTGAAATTCCCAATATCCCAGAAACCTATGTGCACCGAATTGGAAGAACCGGAAGAGCTGGTGCTTCTGGAGCCGCTTACTCTTTCTGTGATTATGAAGAAAAAGCCTACTTAAAAGACATTGAAAAATTAATTGGCAAAACAATCCCAGTAGTGGAAGCTCATCCTTACCCAATGCAGCAGTTTCACGCAAACAAAACCTCAAAAGACGCAGGATGGGGCAAGCCAAAGAACATAAGAGGCAGGGCTCCACGCGAAGGAGGGCAAAATGACGGTCAAAAAAGAAGATTTAGCAATTCAAAAACGAGTAGGTAATATTATCTTTGAGATAAGTACCTAAATCGCTTTCTATGAAAAAAATGCTGATTGGTTTTTTGTTCCTTATTGCTACCCCTTTATGGGCACAAGAACCTACTGTGGTCAAAGCCGACCTAAGAAGCAGTGCAAAATTAATGGACCTTCAATTTACGGATCCAGAAATTGACTCTTTATTCAATGATGTCTTAGACAATATTGCGAACTACAAAGCGATGCATGCTTTGACTTTGAATAATAGTACCCCTTTAAGTCTTTGGCATTCTGCCATCTTGCCAGGGATGAAATTCAATAAAGTACAACAACCCATCCTTTGGGAAGAAGCCGCTGTTGTAAAACTACCCAATAATAAAAACGAACTTGCTTTTTATACATTAGATCAATTAGCTTATTTGATTAAAAATAAAAAAATCAGTTCGCTGGACTTAACTCAATTTTTTATTGAGCGTATTAAAAAATATGGTGACACATTACAATGTGTGATTAGCCTTCAAGAAGACCTAGCATTATCACAAGCTAAACAAGCAGATGCAGAAATTGCTGTAGGAAAATATAGAGGACAATTACATGGCATCCCCTATGGCTTAAAAGATTTATTTGCAGTAAAGGATACTAAAACAACTTGGGGCGCTGCACCCTATAAGGACCAAGTGATTCAAGAAGATGCATTTGTATACCAAAAAATGAAAGCGGCTGGCGCAGTATTGGTTGCTAAGTTTACATTGGGCGCTTTGGCCATGGGTGATTATTGGTTTGGCGGAAGAACAAAAAATCCATGGAATTTAAATTATGGATCATCAGGTTCTTCTGCTGGATCCACATCTGCTACCGTTGCAGGACTAGTTCCATTTGCCATTGGTACTGAAACTTGGGGCAGTATTGTTTCACCAGCAACCACTTGTGGTGCTACTGGACTTAGACCTACCTTTGGAAGTATCAGTAGATCTGGTGCCATGGCATTGAGTTATAGCTTAGATAAAGTTGGCCCTATTACACGTTCTGCAAATGATGCAGCCATTGTTTTTCATTATTTACATGGCACAGATGGGAAAGATGGTTCTGCAGTGAATATGCCCTTTAATTATGCCCCTAAGGCAAATCTTAAGACATTAAAAATTGCCTACGCTAAAAACTATTTTGATAAAATCAAAGACACCAATCGATCTGAGTTTGAAGTATTAAAACAATTCAAACGCATGGGCATTGAATTGATCCCTATCAATTTTCCAGATAGCGGCGTGTATCAATTCAACATAATGGACGTAATCATTGGTGCTGAATGTGCTGCACAGTTTGATGAAATGACAAGATTGGGTATCGATGATGCTTTGACTAGACAGACAAAAAATGATTGGCCAAATCAATTTAGGACTTCGAGATTTATCCCTGCTGTCGAATACATCAATGCACAAAGACATAGAACCCTTTTGATGGAAAAAGTAAATGAAATTGTAGCACAATACGATGCGATTATTTGTCCTTCCAGAGGAGGAGGCAATCAATCTGCCATCACCAACCTTACTGGACATCCTGTCGTTTGCGTACCTACAGGCTTGGATCCAAAATATAAATTACCTACTGGCATAAGTTTCGTGGGCAAGCTTTTTGACGAAGCAACCATTTTAACGATTGCCCATCAATATCAAAAAGCAACTGGATGGGACGAAATGCATCCTACTATGTTCAATTAATTTGAATCGATTATGAATGAAATAAAAAAAGTAGCAGCACAACAATTAGGTTACGGATTTATCAAAGAATTACCGAAAGGAAAAGATGAATACTATTTACGTAACCAACAAAACAGAAGTGGTATTCAATACCGTTCCCTAACGGCGTTAGAAATAGAGATTTTAGTGCGCAATGGCAATACCAGCGATGATTGGACAAAAATATTGGTATCGAATGCCTTTAATCCAGAATTGGTGAAGAACTGTTCTTTTTTTGGATTGGTACGCATTGGCAATTTAGAAAATACCTGTCTTTGCTTTAGTGATTTGACAGTCCCTGTTGGCTTATACAATTCCACGATTATCAGTGCGGACTTCGGCAACAATGTAGCCATTCATAATGTTAACTATTTATCGCATTATATCATTGGTGACGAAGTGATTATTAGCAATGTGAACGAATTAGTCACCACCAACCATGCCAAATTTGGAAATGGTATCCTTAAAAAAGGGGAATCAGAATCTGTAAGAATCTGGTTGGAGCTATGCAATGAAAATACAGGCCGTAAAGTACTTCCTTTCAACGGAATGACCACAGCGGATGCTTATTTGTGGACCCGAAATAGACAAGACAAAGTTTTACAACAAAAATTTATAGACCTCACAGAAAAACAATTTGACAACAAGAGAGGTTATTATGGAAAAATTGGGGACAGATCTGTGATCAAAAATTGCAGGATCATTAAGGATACTTGGATTGGCACAGATGCGTATTTAAAAGGGGCCAATAAAATCAAAAATGTCACCATCAATTCAAACGAATTTGCAAAATCACAAATTGGAGAAGGTTCTGAATTGGTCAACGGCATCATTGGATTTGGTTGTAGGGTATTCTACGGCATCAAGGCAGTTCGTTTTATCATGTCCGATTATTCACAATTAAAATATGGTGCAAGATTAATTAACTCTTTCTTAGGACCCAATGCCACCATCTCTTGTTGTGAAGTGTTGAACTCATTAATTTATCCTGCGCACGAGCAACACCATAACAATTCGTTTTTGTGTGCTGCCCTTGTGATGGGTCAAAGTAATATTGCCGCAGGGGCCACATTGGGTTCCAACCATAATAGTCGAGGTGCAGATGGCGAAGTGATTATGGGTAGAGGCTTTTGGCCTGGTTTATGCGTGAGCATCAAGCACAATTCAATTTTTCCAAGTTTTACCATTTTAAACAAGGGCGATTACAACCATGAATTAAATATTCCTATTCCCTTTTCGCTCATTAGTTTGGATTACACAAAAGACGAATTAGTGGTGATGCCAGGTTACTGGTTTATGTATAATTTTTATGCATTGGCAAGAAATGCTTGGAAATACCAGGATAGAGACAAGCGCATTCATATTGAACAATATTATGAGTATGATTACTTAGCACCTGATAGTGTCAATGAGTTGATTGAAGGCAGAAAAATTATTGCAGCGGCAGTAGCAACAGCACAACTATTGAAAGAAAAAAAGAAGACGGCATTAAGCCAAGAACAATTGATCGCGTTAGGCTGCCAATTATTGAAGACAAAAACTAAAAAAGAAATAGATCAGTTAGATGTTTTTGTAACTGGTTTTGAGAATAGCAAACGTAAAACAAGGTTGATCAAATCTTATGACGCTTTTGCTATGTTCGAAAAAATGATCTTTATATACGGCATGGATCAGTTGATTGTTAAATTGACACAGTCTGGTTTAAAAAACTTGCCTACTAAATTAAAAACAATCAAAACGGCTGGCGCTTGTATTGAATGGACCAATATTGGTGGTCAATTAATACCTACTAAAGCGGTTCAAAGCTTATTGCAACAAATCAAAACAGATAAATTAACGAGTTGGGAAGAAGTACACCAATACTATCAAACTGAAACAGATAAATACCCTGCAAAAAAGAATGCACATGCCCTGTATTGTCTTGAATACATTCAAGGTGCACCCATTAGCGGATTAAGTATTAAAAAAATGAATGATTGGTTAGATCAATACTTAAATATCAAAGCAGAAATCACCGAGAAGATCAAGAGCTCTAGAGAAAAAGATTACACGAATCCATTTAGAAAAATGGTCTACGAAAATCAAGCAGAGATGGATGCCATTGTAGGCGACTTGAAAGACAATAGTTTTATTGCGCAGCAAGTAGCTGACCAAGCACAATTAAGTGAATTGGTAACAAATATTAAAAAAGCATTAAAAGCCAAATAGACTCATCCCTATACCAAGTTGCCATTGCGTGGTTCTCCATTTTGTTTGGTCTTGCAATTCATTGATGTTTTGCAAACCAATCACATATCTACCGTACACAAAGAAGCCACCAAGGTTTACTTTGGCACCACCCACAAAAGAAAACTCACCTTGTTTAAAAGCTAGTAGTGCATTTTCTTTGCCGTCCTTTTTTTGATCTACCAACATCCCATATTGAGGGCCTGCTTGTAATAATAAGGTTGGGAAAGGTTTTACTTGCACTAATAAAGGAACCATGATATAATTCAGGTGATAGGTTTCTGGTCTTAAATTATTGTCTCCTAATACCTCAATAATAGTTGGATTGGTCGACAATTTTGTTTGAGACAACAATACCTCAGGCACCAAACTGATTTTGTCTGTTACACCTATTTGAAAAGTGACACCGCCATGGTAGGAAGCGGAATGTCGGTCTACCGCAACAGAGTTTACACTGGATAAGTTTTGACCCACTTTAATACCGATGCCTAATTTTTCTTGTGCCCCAGCAATAAGACAAATATGTAATAAGGCAAATAGGAATATATTTTTCATAAAAGATGATTGAATGTTAGACTACAAAATTACAACGTGTGGCGATAAAAAATGTTACATATTATAGCGCATTTATTATACAACTATACCAATTCCAACACAGTAATTTCTGGCATAATGCCTACCCTACCTGGATACCCTAAAAAGCCAAACCCTCTATTCACGTACAATTGCTGCTCCCCTTGTTGGTATAAACCCGCCCATTGTTTATAGACCCATTGAACAGGACTCCATTTGAAATAAGGATTTTCTAAGCCAAATTGCATGCCATGGGTGTGTCCAGAAAGCATCAAGTCCACCTGAGGATACTCCGTAATAACCTGTGCCTCCCAATGACTTGGGTCGTGACTCATCAATACAATCACTTCATTCGGATCCAAACCATTCATAGCTTTATCCATCTGACCATATTTTGGAAACCTAGCTTTCGCACCCCAGTTTTCAATACCCACTAAATTAATTTTTGCACCCTTATGCTCAATCGCCACATTTTCGTTCATAAGTAATCTCCAACCCATTGAAGCATGTACTTGTTGCAATGCATTCAGGTTTTCGATTTTTGCTTGCTTAGATGGCCACTGCACATAATCTCCATAATCATGGTTACCCAAAGTGCTATAGACCCCTTTAGTAGCAGACAATTGACCAAATACATCCTTCCATGATTCCATTTCAGTCGCCCTATCATTCACCAAGTCCCCAGTAAAAAGCACAAGGTCTGGTTGTTGTTTTTGAATTAAATCGATCCCTTTTTGAACTGCTTCTTTTTCTTTTAAACTACCACTATGAATATCACTGATATGAACAATTTTGAAACCCTTGAAGGCAGCAGGTAAATTTTTAAGGGTCACTTTTTTATGCACCAACTGATACTTGTACTTATTTCCAAACCCATAGAGCAATGAAAAAAATAAAGTAGAAGACACCCCTACGCCTAGCCAATTCAAAAAGGTAGATCTTGGTATCCCTTGTTCTGTATTTAAAAATTTTGCACCTGCAGTAGAAGCCACTTTGCCCATGGTCCAAAAAGTGCCCCTCCTAACATCATCCACTAGAAAAAACAAGACAAGTGTAATTTGAGTGATCACCCAACCTATGCCAATCGAAAAGATATATTGTCTAAAATAGGGATTGACCACAAATGGGAAAAGTAAAAAGGAGCCTACACTCGCAATACAAAGAAACCAGTAGCCATAACTAACAACTGTTCTTACCCCAATACTTGCACCATTTAACATGATTTTGAGGACATGGAAGATGTAAAAATCGATCAAAATCAAGAAACTAATGAGGATGAATACAAAAACAGGGTTCTTCATGGCGGTTATTAAGCTGTAAAATTAAGTTTAATCAGCTGCTTTATAACAGATTTAATCCCAAATTGTTACTATTTATGCCGTATTTTTGGACCAAATTAAGGAGTTCACCCTATGGCAAGAATTATCGGTATAGCAAATCAGAAAGGAGGCGTGGGAAAAACCACTTCGGCCATCAATATTGCTGCAAGTTTAGCTGTTTTAGAATACAGAACATTACTTATAGACGCTGATCCTCAGGCAAACAGTACCACAGGTGTTGGATTTGACCTTCATAATATCAACACAAGCTTGTATGATGCCATGATCAATGGAACCCCATTGACAGATGTGGTGTTAAAAACAGAGATTCCTCATTTAGACCTTATCCCTTCTCATATAGACTTAGTGGGTGCAGAAATCGAATTGGTTAATTTTCCCAATAGAGAGAATGTATTAAAGAACTTATTGACTGCGGTAGATGACCAATATGATTTTATTATCATTGATTGTTTACCCTCTTTAGGCCTGATTACTGTAAATGCATTAGTGGCAGCCAATAGTGTAATTGTTCCTGTACAGTGTGAATTTTTTGCATTAGAGGGTTTGGGTAAATTATTGAACACCATCAAAATTGTTCAAAGCAGATTGAACCCTGACTTGCAAATAGAAGGTATTTTAATGACCATGTATGATGGTCGTTTAAGACTTAGCAACCAAGTGGTTAGTGAAGTTAGAAAGCACTTTGACGATATGGTTTTCAATACCATCATACATCGTAATACTAGATTAAGTGAAGCGCCAAGTGTTGGAAAACCTGTCATTTTATATGATGCAGATAGTAAGGGCACCGTGAATTACTTGAATTTAGCAAAAGAAATTTTACAGAAAAATGGCATGACTAAAATGAGTAATGCCGAGCGAATAATTGAATAGTACTATGAGCAAAAGCACACCTAGCAAAGACCTAATTGGTAAAGGACTTCGTTCTTTATTACAAAATATGGATGCAGAGTATAAAAACCCTGCAGGCAAGGTTCAGCCTGCTGCCATTGAAAAAGCAGTTGCTACCAATAGAATTGCTTTAACCGATATCGTGGTGAATCCAAAAAATCCACGTAAAGATTTTGATGAAAAAGCATTGCAAGAATTGGCGCAGTCCTTAAAAATGCATGACCTTATTCAGCCTATTACGGTCGCTCAATTAAGCAACGGAAAATTTCAACTGATTGCAGGTGAAAGAAGATTCAGGGCTGCAAAAATTGCTGGATTAAAAGATATCCCTGCTTATACAAGACTAGGCAATGATAAAGAATTATTAGAACTGGCTTTATTAGAGAATTTACAAAGAGTTGATTTAAATGAAATAGAAGTAGCATTGAGCTACCAAAGAATGATGGACGAATTAAATTATACCCAAGAACAGGTGGCAGAGCGCATGGGTAAAGATCGTTCCACCGTGTCTAATTATATTCGCTTATTAGAATTGCCTCCTGCTATCCAGGCTGCTTTACGCAATGGGAGCTTGAGTGTAAGTTTAGCAAAATTATTGATTGGCAAAGAGGTGGATAAGCAATTATTCTTACTCAAAGCCATCCTTGAAAAAGGCTTAACGGTTCGTCAAACAGAAGCATTGATTAAGCAAATGAACCCTGCTGCTGGTGCAAAGCAAACTGCAACCAGCAATCAAAGCAATCAACTATCTCCAGTATACCAACGCTTAGAAAATAAATTGAAAGACCATTTTAGTACGCAGGTTCAATTGCAACATCAAAAAAATGGCGCTGGAAAAATCACTATTAGCTACAATGATCTAAACGCTTTGAACAAAGTATTAGATGCGATGCAAGTAAGTATTAGTTAAATGAAGGGGCTCTATACCATATTGTTTTTGTTGTGTTTACAACAAACCTTGTGGGCACAAGATAGTACCCTGACCTTTCCAACACATACCCCAAAAAAAGCAACCAACCGTTCCGCCTTGATTCCAGGTTGGGGTCAAGCATATAATAAACAGTATTGGAAGATCCCTTTGGTATATGGCGTTTTATCTGTCCCTGTTATAACTTATGTATACAATAATGATATGTATGCTAAGACAAAATTTGCTTATGAAGCAAGGGTAATGGAAGCCAATGGAGACCAGTCAAATGTCCTCTTAATTGACCCAAGCTTGAAAAATTTAAGTGCTGGATCCTTGCAGAGTTATCGAAATCTTTTTAGAAAA
The DNA here is from genome assembly GCA_041303215.1 of Asinibacterium sp. Lineage (GTDB taxonomy): Bacteria > Bacteroidota > Bacteroidia > Chitinophagales > Chitinophagaceae > Sediminibacterium. The sequence continues at coordinate 11,852 of JBFYPO010000072.1, forward strand.
AACAGAGACTACTCTATCATGTGGTTTATTCTTGCTTGGGGCATCAATGTGGTAGACGCCTCAGTGTCTGGGCATTTAAAAGCATTTGACGTAAGTAATAATTTGAGTTTGAAAATGGCTCCAATGCGCCCTGATCCATATCAACAAACTGGACTCAGTTTACAACTCCATTGGAAGTACTCTAAATAAAGAATTTTAAAAATATAGGCATGAAAATTGCATTGATAGGTTATGGTAAAATGGGGAAAGCAATCGAAGCAGTTGCTCTTGAAAAAGGACATCAAATTGTTTTCAAAATTGATGTTTCCAATGCAGGCGATTTTACGCAAGCCCTCGCCGATCAAGCAGATGTAGCCATTGAATTTACAGGACCCCATGGTGCTGTTCAAAACATACTTAAATGTATTGACTATGGCCTTCCAGTAGTGAGTGGCTCCACCGGATGGTTAGAAGAATGGAATAAAGTGGAAGCTGCTTGTAACACAAAAAATAGCACCCTTGTTTATTCAAGTAATTATAGCATTGGGGTGAACTTGTTTTTTGAAATCAACAAGCAACTAGCCAAATTAATGGATCCCTATTTGAATTATGAGGTCTCTATGAAAGAGATACACCATACAGAAAAAAAAGATGCACCTAGTGGCACTGCGATTTCTTTAGCAGAGCAAATTATTGCAAACCTGGGCAGAAAAGACAGTTGGGTCAACGATGGCGAGCGTCATGCAAATCAAATTAATATACAATCAGAACGCATTGATCCCGCTCCAGGAACCCACACCGTGGCTTATAGTTCTTCAATTGACACTATTGAAATTACCCATACTGCGCATACAAGACAAGGTTTTGCTACAGGTGCGGTGTTAGCTGCCGAGTTTGTTGCAAACAAAAAAGGGGTATTTACGATGAAAGATGTGTTAGGATTATAAAATGCAATCAACAGTGAATGGCAAAAGTCATTAACTTTGTACACGCAAAACGCCCTTTATGATACCCAACTATTTACAAGACTTATTCAAAGCTCAATCCTACGATCCAAACAATTTTTTCTTGATTGCAGGCCCATGTGTTGTTGAAGACGAAGCCTTAGTGATGGAGATTGGAGAGAAAGTGTCTGCCATTTGTAAAAACTTAGGTATCCCTTATGTATTTAAAGCGAGTTATAGAAAAGCAAATCGTACCAGTGCCAATTCTTTTACTGGTATTGGTGATGATACAGGAATGGAGTTGATCAAAAAAGTGGGTGCAACCTATAAAGTCCCAACTACTTCCGATATTCATGCGCACGAAGAAGCAGCTATTGCAGCTGAATTTATAGATATTTTACAGATCCCTGCTTTCTTATGTCGTCAAACCGATTTATTGGTGGCGGCAGCTGCAACTGGCAAAGTTGTCAATGTTAAAAAAGGACAATTTTTAAGTGGCGCTTCTATGAAATTTGCAGTGGATAAAATTAAATTAGCAGGAAATGAAAAAGTGATGCTTACAGAAAGGGGCAACACATTTGGCTACCAAGATTTAGTAGTTGATTACAGAAATATTCCTGCGATGGCTGAAAACAAGGTACCTGTTATAATGGATTGTACACATTCTTTACAACAACCTAACCAAACTTCAGGCATTACTGGAGGTAATCCAAGTTTAATCGAAACAATTGCAAAAGCGGCCATTGCCACAGGTGCGGATGGATTATTTATTGAAACACATCCAAATCCTGCAGTCGCAAAAAGTGACGGTGCCAATATGTTGAAATTGGAATTACTAGAACCTTTGTTAGCTAAATTAGTACGCTTAAGAAAAGCAGTGATCTAATTCAAAAAAGTTT
>JBFYPO010000073.1:0-43377 GCA_041303215.1 Asinibacterium sp.
TATACAAAGCAGACACGCCAATTGCATTGTTTACAAAATGCATTAAAATCGGCAACCAAATATTTTTGGTGTAATAATAAATTAAGCCCAAGACGATCCCCAATGACATCCTGGATAAAAAACCAAAATAGGAGAAGTGGAAGGCGCTAAATATCACCGCTGTTACCATAATCGCCACCCATGGTTTACCCGACCACTCCATAATAATTTTTTGAAGACTCGCCCTAAAATACAATTCCTCCAAAATGGCAGGCACAACCGCCACTGCTATCATCGCAAACAATAGATCCCAAATACTGCGCATTTGAGTCATGGCCATCAATGCTTGTTTGTACTGCGCTTCTAATTGAGTGGCCCAGTTTCTGAGCGCAGTAGAAAAAGTTAGTTTATCGGTAAGGTCCCCCAATGCACCACTCAATATAAGTCCAGTCAATGCAAGCAATACCACAATCAATACTTGTTTTTCTGTAGCAATGGGCTTACACCCTAATTGGGCTCCTATTTTTCCTGGAGTAAAGTAGGCAACCACCAAAACAGGTAAACCAAATCCAATCATCGAAGCCATCGCATTTGCACCCTGCGTGATCGTAGTGAATTCAGGGCGCATCAAGACCGATTGAATCTCCGTAAAGGGCACATGCAATACAGCTGCCACTATAGAAAAAGTAATTAATCCTCCTAAAATCATGCTCAATCCAGTCATGGCAATAAATAATACCATCCTGAATCCAGGAGGCATATTAAAAATAGAAGTATCCTTAGTATACATGTCAATACAATTAATTGGTACCTTTGCAACCGTATCGGTTAGATGCAAGATAATGAATTCATATGGTATCTATAGGCAACATACAATTACCTGATTTCCCGCTTTTATTAGCGCCCATGGAGGACGTAAGTGATCCCCCGTTTAGAGCAGTGTGCAAAGACAATGGTGCGGACCTGATGTATACCGAATTTATTAGCAGCGAAGGCCTCATAAGAGATGCTATTAAAAGTAGACAAAAGTTAGATATCTATGACTATGAACGCCCTATAGGTATTCAAATATTTGGTGGAGATGAAGAAGCGATGGCTTTATGTACTAAGATAGTTGACACCGTGAACCCAGATTTAATTGATATCAATTTTGGATGTCCAGTAAAAAAAGTGGCGATGAAAGGGGCAGGTGCTGGCGTCTTAAAAGATTTAGACTTAATGGTCCGATTAACAGAAGCTGTTGTAAAAAGTACCAACTTGCCAGTAACGGTAAAAACCAGACTGGGTTGGGATGATAGCAACTTAAATGTACACGAAGCAGCTTTAAGATTGCAGGATATTGGCGTAAAAGCTTTAGCAATTCATGGACGTACCAGGGTGCAGATGTATAAGGGCGAAGCAGATTGGACCATCATTGGTAATATTAAAAATGACCCAAGAATTCATATTCCAATTTTTGGCAACGGCGATATCAATTCTCCAGAGAAAGCGTTGGAATATAAAAACAAATACGGGGTGGACGGGATCATGATTGGAAGAGCAGCGATTGGTTATCCATGGATCTTTAGAGAAATTAAACATTTTTTAGCGACCGGCGAAAAGATGAAATCTCCTAGCATTGAAGAACGTGTTGAAGTCGCAAGAAAGCACTTGATCAAATCCTTAGAATGGAAAGGACCGATCGGCGGCATCAATGAAATGCGCAGACATTACGCCAACTACTTAAGAGGCTTACCCAATATTAAAGAATATAGAAATCAATTGGTGCGCATTACCGAACGTGAAGCAATTGAAGCGATACTAGATGAGATCAAAGAAAAGTTCAAAGGGATAGAAATAGAATCTGGTAAAATTATCTTAGAAAATTACCATGAGCATTGTCCAATTAATTAAAATAGCTACTTAAAGCAGTTTCCGATGAAGCTGCTTTATTTTTTTACAGCATCTAGGATTGCTTGATCCAATGGGTCCACGCTCATTGGAAAATAATGTGTCAATACCCCTTCTTCATTCACTAAGTATTTACAAAAATTCCAAGCAGGTGGTTGAGTACACCATCCGTTTAAATTCGCCGTCGTTAACCATGCATACACCGCATTCTGATCTTTCGTTTTGATCACGACCGACTTCGCCATCAAAGGAAAACTTACACCGTAATTTTTTTGACAAAATGCAGCGATTGCTTGATCATCTTTGGTTTCTTGGTTTTTAAAATCATTTGCCGGGAAACCAACCACTACTAAGGATCCTTTAAATTGTTGTGCTAATTTTTCTAAATTTTCATATTGACCGGTATAACCGCAATCACTTGCGGTATTTACAATCAAAACTTTTTTGCCTTTAAATTGCTCAAAGTTAAAGGCATTACCTGCAATATCTTTTGTCGTTAGACTATAAAAATCAAGGTTTCCTTTTACCAAAGCAGTATTTACTTGTACTTGTTTACTACCCGCCTTTCCCGTCACCTTCATGATGATGGGATACATCGTTTTTAAAATAGACTGACGATAGCTCATGTCTTTTTTCTTCATCAACACTGCTACTGAAACCAATACACCCACAGCAATCGCTATTTTAATAATCATATTTTTGTATTTAGAAAAGTACATGTATATCAAGCATTCATTTTTATCCAATTAATTTTTTCAACAACCAACCCTTGCCTTTGTAAGGAGGATATTTTAAATCTGGATCAATCCAAGTGGGCGTCTTCATCACCGACTTCATATGCGTGAAAGTAGTGAAGCTTAGTTTGCCATGGTATCCACCCATGCCGCTGAACCCCCTGCCACCAAAAGGCAAGGCATGATTGGTTAAATGCCAGCTCGTATTATTGACACAAGCACCTCCAGAAGGTACATTGGTTAACCAATATTGTTCAGTAGTGGTATCATTTGTAAATACATAAAAAGCCAATGGGTTTGGATTGCGTCTTATAATATCCAATGCTTCCTCGTTGCTATCATATGTTAAGACGGGCAGGATAGGTCCAAAAATCTCCTCCTGCATAATCTTGCTTTCAACAGACACTTCTGTCAAAATAGTAGGCTCAATATATAATTGACTTGCATCAGATTTCCCACCATACACAATTTTTCCATCTCCCAAATAACCCACCAGTCTTTGCCATTGTCTTTCATTAATAATTTTACCATACCCTTCTGATAAGGCAGCATCCACGCCATAAAATTGTTGGGTCGCCTTAATCAATTCGTCAATCAAAACTTGTTTAAATGCGGTAGGCACTAACACATAATCTGGCGCTACACACATTTGTCCGCAATTAGAAAATTTAGAATTCACGATTCTTCTTGCAGCTACACGCATATTCGCGTCTGTTGCCACCAAGGCTGGACTTTTGCCCCCCAATTCTAAAGTAACAGGGGTCAATTTTGATGCAGCCTGCTGATAAATAATTTTACCTACTGTGGTGCTACCTGTATAAAAGATATGATCGAATCTAAATTGTTCAAACATGGGGGTCAACACTTGTGCGCCTTCCCCTTCTACATACAATATATAATTTTCTGGAAATAAATCGTGGATGATCTTACGCATCACCGCCGCTGTTGCTGGCGCAAATTCACTTGGTTTCAATACCGCACAATTGCCTCCAGCAATCGCACCAATCAAAGGCGTGAATAACAACTGGAAAGGATAATTCCAAGGTCCAATGATACAAACCACGCCCAAAGGCTCTTGTATCGTATAGCAAGTAGAAGGTTGGTTTAATAAATTAGTAGGTACACTGGTGGGTTGCATCCACTCCTTTAAATGTTCGATGGTGTAATTCAACTCATTCAAGAAAAAGCCAATCTCAGTAGCCCAAGACTCTTCATTGGATTTCTTTAAATCTGAGTGCAAAGCCGTATAAAGCGCTTGCTCGTTTTCTACTACAAGTTGTTTGAGCCTTGTAAGCTGTAAAAGTCTAAATGCATAAGTCTGGGTAGCACCAGTTTGGAAATAATGCCTAAGTGCTTCTAATGGTGTATTCATAAAGGACAGATATAATAGCAATTTAAACCATTATAACGAGAAGGATTGGTTATTTGTTCATTCATAAAAATAATTTTAAGATATCCGCAATTTTCAATAATTTAACCTACTTAAAAAACCGAAGGAGCAGCCCTCCTATTTAAACGATTGCTATGAAAAAAAACGTGAAATCAAGAAGAGATTTTGTCAAAAATGCCGCATTGGCTTTAGGCGGATTTTACATTGTTCCTAGACATGTATTAGGTGGCCCTGGATTTATTGCACCAAGTGATAAATTACAAGTGGCTGGTATTGGAGCAGGCGGGAAAGGAGAAGGTGACTTATGGTCCTTCTACCAAAGTGGAAAAGCAGACATCGCTTTTTTATGTGATGTAGATGATCGTCAAGCAGTAAAGAGCCGTGAGCGTTTCCCAAAAGCAAAGTATTATAAAGACTATAGAGAGATGTTAGAGAAAGAAGGCAAGCATATCGATGCCGTTTCTGTCTCTACACCCGATCATATGCATGGCGTACAAGCCATGGCTGCAATGCAATTAAAAAAACATGTGTTTGTTCAAAAGCCAATGGCACATGATATTTATGAAGCAAGAATCATGACACAAGCTGCACATAAATACAATGTGGTAACACAAATGGGTAACCAAGGTGCTTCAGGAGATGGGGTACGTGTGTTGCAAGATTGGTACAATGCAGGATTGATTGGAGATGTACATACTATTTATTGTTATACCGATCGTCCAGTATGGCCGCAAGGGGTGATTCGTCCAACTACTGCTTCTGCTATTCCAGCAGGATTAGATTATGATTTATGGTTAGGTACCGCACCACAAAAAAGTTATTTTGATGGTGTATTGCCGTTTAACTGGAGAGGATGGTGGGATTATGGTACCGGTGCTTTAGGAGACATGGCTTGTCATATCATGGCGCCAGGTTTTGCAGTGTTAGGATTGGGCTACCCAGTATCTGCTGAATGTAGTGTTGCTACAAGGTATACTGCGCCATGGCAAAGAGTGTATTCTCCAGATAGTCCGCCAGCGGCTTCTCATATCATATTAACTTTCAAAGGTCAAAATGGAAAACCAGATGTAAAATTACATTGGATGGATGGAGGCATACAACCAGAAAGACCAGCAGAGTTGGGACCTAACGAAGTAATGGGTGATGGTGGCAATGGTATCATCTTTGAAGGCACAAAAGGAAAAATGATGGCAGGTACTTATGGCGTGAATCCACAATTATTGCCAACTCATTTAACCAAAACAACTGTAGTACCTCAAACGATCGATCGCGTGAAAGGTGGTGCAGAAGGACACTACGCGGCTTGGGTGGAAGCATGTATCGCAGGACCAGGTAGTAAAGAAGCAAAAGTATTGAGTTCTAATTTTGATATCGCAGGACCTTTAACAGAATCTGTATTGATGGGTAACTTAGCCATCCGTTCTTACGATGTAAAAGCCAATGATGCTAAAGGATTAACAAGTTATCCTGGAAGAAATATCCAATTAATGTGGGATGGTCCAAATATGAAGATCACCAATTTCGACTTAGCGAATCAGTTTGTAAAACGAACTTACCGTGAAGGTTGGAGCTTAGGTGAATAAACACAAACTATGGAATCTTTAAAAGATCAATTTTTATTAAGACCCGATATTCATTTTTTGAATTTCGGGTCTTTTGGTGCTACACCAAAACCCATATTCGAAAAATACCAAGACTGGCAAAGGGTGCTAGAAGCCGAACCTGTACAGTTCATTGCGTTTGATGGTTACCAATACCTTGCAGATTCAAGGGCTGCGTTGGCTCAATTTTTAAATTGCGCAGACAAGGACGACTTGGTTTATGTCACCAACCCAAGTTTTGCCATCAATATGATTGCAAAAAGTTTTCCGTTACAAGCGGGAGATGAAATTCTTGCGACGGATATTGAATATGGCGCATGCGATAGAACATGGGAATATTATTGCGGTAAAAAAGGTGCCACCTATCGAAGACAAAAAATCAATCTTCCTATTGTTAGCAAAGAAAAATTCATTGAAGATTTTTTTAAAGGCTGCAATGAAAAAACCAAAGCTATTTTCATCAGCCATATCACCAGTGCCACTGGATTGATTTTTCCTGCTGCTGAAATTTGTGCGATTGCAAAAGAAAAAGGATTAATAACCATTGTGGATGGCGCACACGCTCCAGCACATATCCCATTGGATTTGAATGCAATTCAAGCAGATTTTTATACGGGGGCCTGTCATAAATGGATGATGGCACCAAAAGGTTGTTCATTTTTATATGCGTCCAAGGCGGTACAGCCCATATGCGATCCAATGATTGTAAGCTGGGGGTACCAAGCTGCTAAGCCGTCGCACTCTACATTTTTAGACTACCACCAAATGATTGGTACTAGAGACTTCTCTGCCTTTTTAACCGTGTCTACTTGTATAGAATTCATGGAAAAAAATAACTGGGTCAGTGTAGGAAGAAGCTGCCATCAAATGGTATTGGATAATGCACCAAGATTTTATGCCTTATTAAAAAGCAGTCCTATTAGTCCATTGAATAGTGAATGGATTGGGCAGATGATTAGTATTCCCATTCAAACTCCGGATCCAGAAAAATTACAAAGGACATTATTTTTAGACTATAAAATAGAAGTGCCTATCATGCGACAAGGCAATGATGTCTATTTGAGGTATTCTATCAATGCCTTTAATACCATTGAAAATTTAGACGCATTGTACCTTGCACTCACTACCCTCATTCAAACAACCAATTTAATTACAGTCAATACATCTAATTAAAGTAAACTAGTTTTAATAATAAAAAATCCCGAAACAATTGTTTCGGGATTTTTTATAGCATGTAGTATTAAAATTGATTTACCATTTTAATGTTTTCATATAAGCCGCATCATCTCTTGCCGCATCTAGTTCATTTGTTCCAGTATATGCTTCTTGTTCAACTATCATATGAGCTACACCAAGTTTAGCCACTTTTGGTAAAATTGCCTTATAGTCAATTGTTCCTTTGCCGATAACACATGATTCATGACCTGTAGCTGTCTTTGTTAAGTCCTTAACATGCACTAATTTAAAACGGTTAGGGTATTTTTTTATGTATGCAATCGGATCAACCCCTGCAGCTACTGTCCAGTACATATCCATTTCAAAATCTACTAGATCTGGATTGGTGCTCTTTATCATTAAATCCTGAGGGACAATACCATCCATCACCTTGAATGAATAATCATGATTATGATAAGCAAAACGAAGGCCATGTTTTTTTGCAATTTCACCACAAGCATTAAACTCGTCAGAGAACTGTTTAAAATTATCAAGTGACTTTTGAGGTCCTTTAAAAGCACATATTAAATATTTCAAGCCGATTTCCCCTGCTGCTGCTGCCTTGCGTTCAAACGAAGCTAAATTGCCCGTATCATTACAATGAGAAGAAACCATGTTCATGCCTAAGTCATCGATTACTTTTTTGAACTCCGTATTTTTCATACCCCAAAACATTCCCTTAGCCCCTTCGAAGCTTTCTATTTTTTTATACCCGTTTTCTGACAATTGTTTTAAAACCCCAATAGGGTCCTTTCCCAATGCTTGTTTTACTGACCACAATTGAATACCAAACGAATTGGACGTTGCGCCCATCGCCATTAATTCGTTTTTAAAAGGCATTGACATTGCCAATGATGTTAGCGCAGCACCACGTAAAAAACTTCTTCTTGAATTTGACATAAATTAAAATTGCAAACGTTATAAATTAGAACAAAAAAATGAGCCTCCTCTTTGGAGGCTCATTCAATACATTAAAACACTATGAAGTAGCCCAAGCTTTTTCTCCTTTTGTATAAGGAACACAGCCCTCATATTTTCCAGGCACTGCTACATACCTTAACACTTCTGTTGCACCAATTTTAGAAGTAAATAAACCAGACAAAGTCAATTGCTTCATCATCGTAAAGTAATGCGTAGGGTCTTCTTTCTTCTTATTTTTTTGATACTCCTTTGCTTCTTTATCTAACTCCGTTAAAAAAGCAGTACGCTCTTCTGGTGTAGATTCCATGAAGGATTTGTTATGGTGCTTTTTAGATGCAACATTCAATTCCTCCATACCCTTCATAAAGATCTCTTGATCCTTTGCTTCATAACAATCACTTACCATGATTTGCATAAAAGCCCCCACATTCGCTGCTTTAGCACCTGGTGTGTCGGTAGCAGGCAAGATGGTTTCACCCACTTCATTTAAGAAGTCGATATCTGTTTGGGAGAAAGTAACGCCTTTGGTATTGGTTTTACAACCTGTTAAAAAAGCTTCTGCGCCTAACACGGTTCCACCCATAATGATGGCAACTCTAGAAAGGGCTTCTCTTCTGTTTATCATAAAATATTTTTTAAAAAATTAAATTATAAGTTTCCTTTTTTCAATTCAGCTACGGCAAAGTCAACTGCTCTAGCAGTAAACGCCATATAGGTTAAAGAAGGATTCACGCAGTTCGCACTCGTCATGAAAGCACCATCTGTAACAAATACATTCGGCGCATCCCATACTTGGTTGTTGCCATTCAATACAGAAGTTTTAGGATCTCTACCCATACGCGCTGTGCCCATTTCATGGATACCTCTTCCTGGTGTACCATCTCCTTCAAAACCTTGTACATTCTTAGCACCTGCACGCTCTAACATTTCTTTCGCGTCTTCTAAAATGTCTTTACGCATTTTGATTTCATTGTCTTTCAACTCACAATCAATGTTCAAGACATTCAAGCCCCACTTATCTTTCTTGGTTTTATCTAAAGTCACTTTATTGGTTGGATCTGGCAACATCTCACCAAAGCCCATCATACCAATCGACCATCCACCTGGCTCAGTCAAGGCGTCTTTAAATTTACCGCCAATACTCACTTCAGCCACATCGTGACCCCATCCAGATCTGTTGGCACTACCTTGGTAACCAAATCCTCTGATGTAATCACGTTTTTCACCATTGATATTTCTAAATCTTGGGATATAGAAACCATTGGCACGACGACCAAAAGTATATTTATCTTCGTACCCTTCTATGATACCACCTGCACGGTTGCCCAAATGGTGGTCCATTAAGTTTTTACCCAAAGCATCACTACTACTTCCCAATCCGCCTTCCCAAACATCTGTTGCAGAATTCATTAAGATCCATGTACTGTTTAAAGTAGAAGCGTTTAAGAAAATGATTTTCGCTTTATATTCGATTGTCTTGTTTGTTTCAGCATCTAATACTGTCACCCCTGTTGCACGTTTTTTATCTTTATCATACTTTACTTCTGTCACAATAGACCAAGGTCTTAAAGTCAAATTTCCAGTGGCCATGGCTGCTGGTAAAGTAGAAGATTGCGTACTAAAATAACCACCGAATGGACAACCCAACCAGCATTTATTTCTAAACTGACAACCTGGACGGCCTTCATGAGGTACGGTGATATTTGCCGTACGACCAATAATTAAATGACGACTTCCTTTGTAAATTTCTTTAATTCTTGCAGCCACATCTTTCTCTACACAGGTCAAATCCATTGGAGGCAAGAACTGTCCATCAGGCAATAAGTCAATGCCGTCTCTATTACCACTGATACCAGCAAATTTTTCTACATAATCGTACCAAGGTGCAATGTCTTTATAACGTACAGGCCAGTCTACACCCACACCGTCTTTTGCATTCGCTTCAAAATCCATATCTGCCCAACGGTAGGACTGACGACCCCACATCAAAGAACGTCCACCAACATGGTACCCTCTAAACCAGTCAAAACGTTTTGTCTCGGTATAAGGATGGTCTTTATCAGAACACCAATAATCTAAATTCCTTTCGTTCAAAGGATAGTCACGCTTCAACACAGGATAATCTTCAATCATCTGTTGTGTTCTACTACCTCTGTGTGGAAAGTCCCAATCTTCTTTATCTGCATTTACATAGTCTTTAATGTGTTCAATGTTTCTTCCACGCTCTAACATTAACACTTTAAGTCCTTTTTCGGTAAGTTCTTTAGCAGCCCATCCGCCACTAATTCCTGAACCTACTACGATTGCGTCATACTGTTGTTCGGCCATTGTAAAAAATTTATGAGTTGTTATGATTGGTTTTAAAAGCAAAATTTAAATATCGCAAACAGTAACTGCTTGCTTAAGAGAACTGATTTTATCTGGATTGGTGGCGATGAACTCATGTGCTACATAACCTTTGTAGCCAGTCGCTTTGATCGCGCGCATGATCGCTGGATAATTTAATTCTTGACGATCATCTAATTCATGTCTTCCCGGTACACCTGCCGTATGATAATGTCCAAAATAAAAATGACTGTCTTGAATAGAACGAATAATATCCCCTTCATCTATTTGCATATGATAGATATCAAACAATATCTTGAAATTAGGAGAACCTAGTTGCTTACACAATTCAATGCCCCATGCAGATTTATCTCCCATGTAATCCTTATGGTCTACTTTAGAATTAAATAATTCAATGTGGATGGTCACCCCATTCGCTTCTGCCAAGGGCATAATTTGTTTCAACCCTTCTACACAGTTTTTCAATCCTGTGGCATCATCCATGCCATTGCGATTGCCTGAAAAACAAATTAAATTTTTATATCCTGCAGCGGCAACCAAAGGAATAGCTTCTAGATAATCTTTAATTAACCAGGGATGATGTATTGGATTGTTCCAGCCTTTTGTCAAACTAGTTTCACCGGCTGTATAACACATAGAACAATCGATGCCGTATTTTTTTACAGTTGCCCACTCGTTCGGTTTCAATAAATCAATTGCACTGAATCCAATGCGTTTTACTTCTTTACACAACTCCTCTAAACTTAAATCGCTATAACACCACCTGCAAACACTATGATTAATATTGCCTTTTAACATCGAATCTTCGGTGTTTGATTTTGCAAAATTTTCAATTTGTGCATTTACTTGTTTAGGAAGTACTAAGCCAGTAGCTATTGCGGCAGAACCGGACAGCACTTGTTGAAGTAACTTTCGTCTATTGAGCGGTGTAGACATGGTAAGCAAGCATTTGGATGAGGATATAAATGTAAATTTTATTTTGCATTCTTTTCAAATATTTTTAGCGTAAAAAGGGGGTAATTTGAGAAATATTGAGGAAATTGCTTTTACAATAGGCAGAACGTGTTATTTTGACACATTCACCTTCATTCGTAAGCTTAAAAACATCCTATAAAATGAATAGAAAACTACGCATGGGTATGGTAGGTGGTGGTAAAGATGCTTTCATTGGCGCCATACATCGACTTGCAGCCAACATGGATGGATTGATTGAATTAAAGTGTGGTGCATTAAGTATCAACCCAGAAATTGCAGTAGCCTCTGGTGAAGCACTTTTTCTTCCTAAAGAAAGAACCTACTTGACCTATGAGGAAATGATCACCAAAGAAGCACAGTTACCAGCTGAGGAGCGTATTGATTTCGTGACGATTGTAACACCCAATTTTGCGCATTTTGCCCCAGCTATGATGGCCTTGGAAAATGGCTTTAATGTAGTGATTGAAAAGCCTATTACTTTTTCATTAGAAGAAGCAAAACTATTACAACAAAAACTCAAAGAAACTGGATTGACTTTGTGTTTAACACATACTTATTCTGGCTACCCGATGGTAAAACAAGCTAAGGCAATGCTACGCGAAGGCAAGCTGGGTAAGATTCGTAAGGTGTGGGTAGAATATCCGCAAGGATGGTTGAGCAGGCTTTCTGAAAGAGAAGGAAATGCACAAGCTGCATGGAGAACAGATCCAAAAAAATCCGGAAAAAGTTCAGTGATGGGTGATATTGGTACACATGCTGCGCATTTAGCAGAATATATTACTGGAGCAAAAATCACTGATATCTGCGCTGAATTAAACACTTTAGTAGAAGGGCGTGTGATGGATGATGATGGCGCAGTCATGCTTAAGTTTGACAATGGCGCAAAAGGGGTATTAATGGCATCTCAGGTTGCTGCAGGAGAAGAGAATGCATTAAAAATAAGAGTATACGGTGAACTGGGGGGGATTGAATGGTTTCAACATGAACCCAATTCATTGATCGTGAAATGGTTGGATCAACCTACACAAATCCTAAGAGCGGGTGGCAACTATGGCGCACATTTATCAAGCTTTGCTACCCATAATTGCCGCACTCCAGGAGGGCATCCAGAAGGTTATTTAGAGGCATTTGCGAATATCTACAGAAATTTCGCTTTGACTTTATCTGCCAAAATAGAGGGTACAACTCCTACACCAGAAATGTTAGATTTCCCAGGTGTAGAAGACGGCATCAGGGGTATGGCCTTTATTGATAACGTCGTTTTGTCTGCAGGTTCAGATAAAAAATGGACACCGCATACCTTTTAGATTTTGACGAAAGAGATAAAAAAATAATATGACAACAGTAAAAGGACCAGGACTATTTTTAGCACAATTTTTAGGAGACCAACCGCCCTTCAACAATTTAGAAAATATTTGTAAATGGGCAGCTGGACTAGGTTTCAAAGGTGTGCAAATTCCAAGTTGGGATCCAAGATGTATCGACCTAAAAAAAGCTGCAGAAAGTAAAATCTATGCAGACGAAATTAAAGGTATTGTTCAGGCAGCTGGTTTAGAAATCACTGAATTGTCCACCCATTTACAAGGACAATTAGTGGCAGTGCATCCAGCTTATGATGCTCAATTTGATGGCTTTGCTCCTGTTGAATTAAGAGGGAACCCAAAAGCAAGAACCGAATGGGCAGTGCAACAATTAAAATACGCTGCAAAAGCATCTCAAAATTTAGGTTTAAATGCACATGCTACTTTTAGTGGTGCTTTATTATGGCACACGGTTTATCCTTGGCCACAAAGACCTGCAGGTTTGGTAGCAACCGGTTTTACAGAATTAGGAAAAAGATGGTTGCCTATCTTACATGAATTTGATGCTGCAGGCGTTGATTTATGCTATGAAATACATCCAGGCGAAGATTTACACGATGGTGTTTCTTATGAAATGTTCTTAGACAAAGTCGGTCAACACCCGCGCGCTTGTTTATTATTCGATCCATCTCATTTGGTTTTACAATGCATGGATTACAAAGGTTATATAGACGCCTACCACGAGCGCATTAAAATGTTTCATGTAAAAGATGCCGAGTTTAACCCAAGTGCCAAACAAGGGGTGTATGGTGGTTATCAAAATTGGGTAGACCGTGCAGGAAGATTTAGATCTTTAGGTGATGGTCAAGTAGATTTTAAAAGTATCTTTAGCAAACTTGCTGCATATGATTATAAAGGCTGGGCAGTCTTGGAATGGGAATGTTGTTTAAAACATCCAGAAGTTGGTGCAGCGGAAGGTGCTGTATTTATTCAAAACCATATCATCCCTGTCACCGAAAAAGCCTTTGATGATTTTGCAAGCACTGGATCTGATGAAGCATTTAATAAAAAAATATTAGGAATCTAAATTACAATTCGAAAAAACAATTATTAATTATTACAAACAATACACTATGCGTAAAATTTTATTCACTCTATCTGCAGCCTTTTTATTAGTAGCATGTGGTGGTGGTGAAACTAAGAAAGAAGGAACGACTGAAATAGCTGCAGTTGAAGCAAAGCCATCTGACAACCCTGATTATTCAAAAGGATTAGCATTGGTTGCAGGTAGCGATTGTTTAACATGTCATAAAGTAGCCGAAAAAAATATTGGACCAGCTTACCAAGAAGTGGCTGCTAAATATGAAAATACGGATGAAAATATTGAAATGTTAGCTGGCAAGATCATCAAAGGCGGAAGCGGTAATTGGGGTGCTATTCCAATGACAGCGCACGCTAATTTGAGTCAAGAGGATGCAGAAGCAATGGTGAAATACATATTATTGCTTAAGAAATAATTTACTAAAATCATTTTATGAAAAAACAAATCCTTGCGCTAACCTTTATTGCTATTGCAATGTTTGGAGCCAATAAAGTACAGTCTCAAAATAAATGGATTAATTTATTTGACGGCAAAACGACCAATGGATGGCATACCTACGGAAAAGCTACTGCTGGTGAAGCATGGAAAGTAGTAGACGGCACTTTAATGTTTGATCCAACCAATAAAGTGGATGGTAGAATTGTTGGAGGTGGTGACATTGTTACCAATGAAAGTTTTACCAATTTTCATTTACAATTAGAATGGAAGATTTCAAAAAATGGAAATAGTGGTATCATCTTTTTTGTACAAGATGATCCTGCCACCTACAAAAATACTTGGCATACCGGACCTGAAATGCAAGTCTTAGATAACGAAGGTCACCCAGACAGCAAAATCATTAGCCATAGAGCTGGTAATTTATATGATTTAATTGTGGGTAGAGAAGGCGCTGTGAATGCAGCAGAAGAATGGAATAAAGTGGACATCATTGTTGCAAAAGGAAAATTAGATATGATCTTAAATGGCATCACTGTAGTAAGCACCCATTTAGGGGATGATGGTTGGAAAGAGTTAATCAGAAGAAGCAAGTTTGCTAAAGGCGAATCACCTGATTTTGGAAAATTCTTCTCTGGTCATATCAGTTTACAAGACCATGGTGATAAAGTTTGGTACAGAAATATCCGTATCCAAAAATTATAAGCACAGGTACAGTTACTAGTGGAAAATAAACAAGAATATTATATGCGTCAGGCCCTCTTACAAGCAAAGAGGGCCTTTGACGAAGATGAAGTGCCTGTGGGTGCGGTGATTGTCATGAACGATCAAATTATCGCCAAAGGATACAACCAGGTTCAACTGCTTAAAGACGTAACAGCACATGCAGAAATTTTAGCGCTCACAAGTGCTTGTGAAAATTTGCAATCCAAATACCTTCCAGAAGCAACCTTATACGTGACACTTGAACCTTGTTTAATGTGCGCAGGCGCTTTGTACTGGAACAAGATTGGTCATATTGTATTTGGAGCCTACGATGAAAAAAATAGTTATCGTAGGGTCACCGAAAAGAATCCATTCCACCCATCCACTACCCTTACCGGAGGCATCTTACAAGAAGAATGCGCTGCATTAATGCAGTCCTTCTTCAAAGCTAAGCGCTAATAAAGGCCCTGTTTCAAACATCATTACTCCATTTTACTTTTTAATAAGATAGTTGGTTAACTAAGGTTGTAATAAAGCTTTAGAAGAATTTGAGGTTCTTGACTAAAAATCAAAGGCGTATATAGGAGTATAAGCTATCGCGAGTCGAACGTTCGAGCCTGCGAGCCGAGAGACGAGGGATAGACTTATATTCCTATTTTAACTATTTAGGGAAATTTTTTGTTTTAGCTATAAGAATCGCTGAAAGCATTGTAATTTTGACACTCAATCTTTAACAATAAAAATAAAGCAATATGTCATTTACATTACCAGCGTTACCGTACGCACACGAAGCACTAGAGCCACATTTTGATACCTTGACCATGCAAATTCACCATGGCAAACACCACCAAGCTTATGTAGACAATTTAAATAAAGCAGTTGCGGGCACACCCAACGAAGGAAAGACCATCGAAGCCTTAGTTGCAGTTGCAGGTAGCATTAGTCCAGCAGTAAGAAATAATGGCGGTGGTCACTGGAACCATACTTTCTTTTGGAACAGTTTAGCACCAAATGCAGGTGGCACACCTACTGGTGATTTAGCTGCTGCAATTGATGCAAGCTTTGGAAGCTTTGATGCGTTCAAAGAAAAATTTGCGAACGCAGGGATGACTCGTTTTGGAAGTGGCTGGGCATGGTTGATTGTAAAAGATGGTAAATTAGAAGTGAGCTCTACTCCTAATCAAGACAATCCTTTAATGGATGTGGCCGAAGTAAAAGGAACACCTTTGTTAGGCGCGGATGTTTGGGAGCATGCTTACTACTTAAAATACCAAAACAGAAGAGCAGATTATTTAGCTGCCTTTTGGAATGTAGTGAATTGGTCTGTGATTGCAGATCGTTTTGCTGCTGCGAAATAATACACTGCTCTTAAGCAGGTCCTACTATTAAAATCAATTGATAGCAATACAAACCGTCCTATAAAGGGCGGTTTTTTTATGGAACAGGATCATACCCATGTCCGCCACCTGGCCTGCATTTGCTGAGTCTTTTAGCACCCAATGCAATGCCTTTGATGGGACCATATTTTTGGATGGCTTCCGCAGTATAATGAGAACAGGTAGGTGTAAATCTACACTTGCTTCCCCCTAAATAAGGAGATAATACATATTGATAAAATCGGATCAATACAATAAATGGAAAAGCAATGATTTGTTTAAGCTTGCCCATAGATTCGTTTTACCAATTGAGTTAATATCAAATTCATTTTTGTGTTGATCTCTACCTGAGGTAACACATTCGTATCCATGTATAAAACAAATATATTCAAACGCATGTCATGTAAGGGCAGTTGTGCTTTAAAGTCAGGCAATGCTAAGCGATAGGCTTCTCTTAATAATCTTTTGACACGATTGCGTTGTACCGCTTTTCTAAATTGTCTACTAGGTGCACCAACACCTGCTTGTATTATAAGTTCCATTGGTGGCGACGCTTCTGCCGGCGCAATTTGTTCTAAAGTATAAATTAAACGAAGTGGTGCATTGGTCATAGATTTACCAAAAGAGAACAAGTTTTGAGTTTGCTTCCTACTTTTTAATTTATCCTTTTTTTGATATGTGAAAATCTTTGCCAATGAGGTATCTACTTGTCTAAAATTTGATTGATGCTGCATTAAAAAAGTCCACCCGAAAACGAGTGGACTTTAAAATTATAAGTTTCTACGAATAGAGATTAAATTATTTTAATCCTTTCTCGCTAGATACAGTTAGTTTCTTGCGTCCTTTCTTACGGCGACTTGCTAATACTTTACGACCATTAGCTGATTCCATACGCTTACGAAAACCATGTACTGATTTACGACGACGTTTATGAGGTTGGAATGTACGTTTCATAATATACTTTTTTTAGCGGGTTATTAGGATTATTCCTATCTGCCCTTGAGGTTTAATACTTTATATTCTAAATCCGTTCTTATAGCAGTCACCATACCACTACCTGTGAAAGGACGGCAAAAATAGGGTATTTTTTGAATTTTTAAGCTAAATCTGTATGTTTTGCGGCAATTTTTTGGCCAAAGAACAAACTACCCATGGCTTCGAAGCTTGCAGGGTTGTCTGTGGTATAGAAGCTTAATTGACCATTTTTACTGCAATTTTGGTCCATTTCTGGATGATTTTGCAAATAAATGGCCAAGCTCTTGGCAACAATATCCCCCTGGGTCACCAATTTGACCCCTGCTGGCAAGAAGCTTTGAATCTTACCAGCCATCAAAGGATAATGGGTGCAAGCGAGTAATACAGTGTCAATAGAAGGCGATTGATCAAAAAGTTGATCAATGTATAGCTTCACAAAATAATCGGCACCAGGGCCCTCCTGTTGGCCATTTTCGATCAATGGCACCCACATAGGACAGGCTTGTTGATATACTTTTGCCTCTGGGGCAAATTTGGCTAACTCTATTGGATAGCTATCACTTTGAACGGTTCCAGTGGTCCCTAAAATACCTAATTGATGCGTTGTAGAAAATTGACCCAATACTTCTGAACTTGGTCGAATCACCCCCAACACTCTTTTGGTTGGATCCATTTTGGGCAAATCCAATTGTTGGATATTTCGAAGTGCTTTTGCAGAAGCAGTATTACAAGCCAATATAACCAATGAGCAGCCTTGATTAAAAAACCATTCAACGGCCTCCAAAGTATATTGATACACTGTATCAAAAGACCTTGTTCCATAAGGTGCACGTGCATTGTCACCCAGGTATAAATAATCATACTGAGGCAATTGTTGCTTCAACTCTTTTAAAATGGTGAGTCCACCATATCCACTATCAAAAACGCCAATGGGTGCTTTCATAAAATAAAAATACCAAGTTTATTGAAACAAATACACCCCGTTGAAGACAACGGGGTGTATGCAGTATATATTGATTAAAATATTACCCCTTTTTTGCTGGAGCGGCTGGTTTTGCAGCGCCAACTGTTGCTGCTTTGAAAGCATCTTCGATTTCCTTAGGCACAGGAAGCTTTAATTTTAAAGCGACACGGATCGTTAAGTTATCAGCGATAGAAGGTTGTGCATAAGGAGACAAAGCGTCTGCCTTTAATACTAAATTGTATTTTTGCTCCGCTACTACTTCACTCAAAGCTTGTGCGATTTTTTGTCTGTAAGGCAATAACAAAGCTTCTTGTTTTTGCTCCATCATTTGCTGTTGGTACTGTTGCCAGTTAATCAACTTATATTTTAAACGATTTAAATCGTCTGTAGCCATTTGTAAAGCCTTTGGTCTCTTAGACAAATCAGCAGAATCTCTTTTGTAGATACTATCTTTTACTTGGTAATCCTTTAATGTATAGTCGTACTCATCTTGTAAAGAATCTTTAGCATAAGAGCTCAATACTGTATCTAATTTCTCTTGGATACCAGGGAATAAAGCAACTACGCTTTGGTCATCGAAGTAACCAATCTTAGTTTGTGCAGTAGCACTGTTACCTAAAGCAAATGCCACTAACAAGATGGCTGCAAATAAAACTTTCTTCATTGTCTATTTTTTGTTTGTTTGTTTAATTATTGATGACCCCAAGATCTTTTAAAATATCGTCGCTTTTATCCAACTTTGGGTCTGCAAATATAATGGTAATTCCTTCACTTTTATCCAAAATGAAGTCATACGAACGAGCGGTAGCCATTTTTTGAGCGGCATTGTACACTCTATCTTGTATAGGTTTAACTAATTTTTGGCGTTCTTTGAACAAATCACCTTCGTAACCAAAACGTTTTTTTTGTAAATCTCTCAATTCCTTCTCCTTCATAAACAACTCATCCTCACGCTTCTTTCTTAGGTCCTCAGATAGCATAAATTGCTCGGCCTCATAGTTTTTATACATCTTATCCAAAGCCATTTGCTTTTCGTCAATCTCTTGTTGCCATTGATCACCTAAAGCTTTTAATTTCTTATCCGCCTCCTTGTATTCAGGAATGCGGTCTAAAATATACTTGGTATTGATGACTGCATATTTTGATTGTGCATTGGCAGCAATGGACAAAGTCATTATGCATACGGTCAATAAAAACAATTTTTGCAATTTCATAGGTGTTGTATTTATAGGATAAATCTATTCAGGTTCAAATCCTAACATGAAGGTAAATCTAGCCGCATCTTTCAATGAATTCGTTCCATCCAAACGGTCTAAACCAATACCGTAATCAAATCCAAGTAATCCAAACATGGGAAGGTAAAAACGCATACCCACACCCACCGATCTTCTTAATTTAAATGGATTGTATTCCTTCATGCTGTACCAACCATTCGCTGCTTCAAAAAAGCCTAATGCATAAATGGTGCTACTTGCGGCTAAGCTCAACGGATACCTAAGTTCAACCGCATACTTATTAAAGATGGTAAACTTTTGTCTAGAAGATTGTTGATCAGGATTGATTTTTGGATTGGATGATTCATACACTGGATAACCTCTTTGTGCGATGATATCATATCCTAATAAGGCAAACTGATTACTTAAACCTGCGTCACCCACTTGGAAACGCTCGAAAGGGGACACTGTTAAATCTTGATTGTACCTTCCTAAGAAACCATATTTAGCAGCAAATTTCAAAACAAATTGTTTGTTACGATCTTCACCAGCTGGCTTACCTAATGGCACATACCATTCTCCGTTGAAACGCCATTTATGGTATTCTAATAATTCATACGGATTTTGCTTCGTAGCAAAATTAGGATCAAATAAAGAATAAGGTGGTGTCAATTGACCACTCAATAAAAAGGCAGAACCTGTTCTAGGAAACAAGGGTTGATCCACAGAAGTTCTTTGTAATGCAATTCTGAAGTTTAGGTTGTTCACGATACCGTTGTCAAAATTTGGCAAGTTGAAAGGATCAATTGCATAATCTTTTAACGTGTAACGTGTATAGTTTAAACCCATACTTAAAGAGAAGTAGTCATCTGGCCAAGCCAATTGACGACCAAAAGAAACCGTTGCACCAGTAGTAGAAATATACCTTGAGTCTGCTGCATTTGGATCAAATAATCCAGTAAGCTGATCAAAAGTTTGACCATACTTTGTATTGTAAACACTTACCGTTAAAGTGTTACGTTTGATGCCACCAAACCATGGTTCAGTGAAAGAGAAGTTAGTAGACCTAAAGGCCTTACCATTACTTTGAAAACGTAAACTTAATTTTTGTCCATCTCCCATTGGCAATGGATCCCAAGCTTTTTTAGTAAAGATGTTTTTAGAAGAGAAGTTGTTAAAGGTGACCCCTAAAGTACCTGTCAATCCAATATAGCCACCCCATCCAGCACTTAATTCTAATTGGTCACTTGATTTTTCTTCCACACCATAATTGATGTCCACTGTTCCATCTTCTGGATTAGGTATTGGATCAATTTTGATTTTTTCTTGGTCAAAATAATTCAACTGAGAAATTTCACGTTGAGAACGAATCAATAAGGTACGGCTAAATTTATCTCCCGGTATCGTTCTAATTTCACGACGTACCACAAAATCTTTTGTCTTTTCATTACCAGCAATACGAATTGTTTTAATCGTTGCTTGAGGACCTTCTTGTATCCTTACTTCAAAATCGATGGTGTCATTGTAAACAGCTGTTTCAATTGGATTGACACTAAAGAATAAATAACCGTCATCCTGGTATAAGCCACTGATGTCGCCACCTTCTGCAGTTTGTGTCTTACCTAATTTATTAAAAAAGATTTCTCTGTTGTAGATATCTCCTTTTTTAATATTCAAAATGCTTGTTAATACAGAATCAGCGTATCTCGTATTTCCTCTCCAAGTAATATTACCAAAGAAATATTTACGACCCTCTTTGATTTGCATGTCAATATTCAAATGACCCACTGCATTATGGTACACAGTATCCTTTTCAATCACCGCATCTCTAAAACCTAATGAGTTGTAATAATTCAATAAGTTATCCTTACTCTCGTCGTATTTTTTAATGTCATACTTAGAAGAAGAGAAACCAATTCTTGCATATGGATTTAAGATCTTTCTAGTTTTAGTGAAAGTTAAAAAACCAAACTCTTTCCTATATTGCTCAAAAGTGTATGGCTTTGTCTTTACAATGGCCGGCTTGTCATTTACTGGGAATAAGGTTAAACGAGATTTCTCATGAATCTCTTTCAAGCTTTTCTTCAATTTAGCTTCATCAATCTCATTGCCGCCAAAATTGATATTATTGATTCTTACTTTTGGTCCTTTCGTTACCAGGAACTCTAATACCAATTGATTTTTACGGATGGTATCTTTCGTTTCTTTAATGCGAACACTCGCATCTTGAAATCCTTTTTCTGCGTAGAATTTTTTAATGCCTTCAATCGCAGTAATACGCATATTATCTGTCACCACCCTGTTGGGTGTTAAGCCTGTTTTACCAGAAAGTTCTTCTGTTTCAGATTTTTTAATGCCCGAAAAAGTGAAGCGTGACAATCTAGGTCTTTCAACTACATTAATTTCAACATCAATATCAGTCCCTTTTACGTCTGTCAAATACACACTCACATCGCTGAAATAATTTTGATCCATCAATTTACGAATCGCTTTTGCAAAATTATCTCCTCCTGGCAAAGCCACTTCATCCCCTTCATTTAAGGTAGAAAGTGAAAGCAATAAATTTTCATCAAAAAATTGATTACCAACCACTTTGATAGAACGAATCTTATACTTGGAAGGTGTTTTTTGTTGTAAGATACCCAGCAACTTAACATTGATCTGGCTAACAGAATCTTGCGCTTTTTGGTCCTGCGCAAAACTCGAGGTGGATAAGATAAGTAAGGATAGAATTCCTATTGTAAACTGGGTCAATTTCTGCATCTGCTGGTGGGGCTAAATATGTATAATTTATAAGAGGCGCAAATTACTCGTAATATTTCAAAGTCTTTGTTAAAAAGGCAAAAAAACACATTAATAATTTTATGTATTTAAGCTGATTTGAGCGCTTGTTTTGCCAAATCGACGCTCTCTGGACTGGTAATCGAGGATGGCTTCGATAAAGGCTTCTTTGCCAAAAGCAGGCCAACGTGTTTCCGTAAAATAAAGCTCCGCGTAAGCCGCTTGGAAAAGTAGAAAATTACTAATTCTATGCTCCCCACTGGTTCTAATCATCAATTCGGGATCTGGGAAATCTTTGGTAGATAAGGCTTGAACAAATTGAGCCTCGTTGATCGCAGCTGGATCCAATGTCCCTGCTTTCACTTGGGCGGCTAAGGTCTTTGCTGCGGTTATGATTTCCCAACGGCTGCTATAACTTAAGGCGATAACCAACTGTAAACCAGTATTTTGTGCAGTTGTTGCGGTGGCGGTAGCCAAGGCCTGACGTGCTTCTTCTGGCAACAAATCTAGGTTACCAATAAAGTGAAGTCGGATATTGTTTTGATGTAAATCGGGTACTTCTTTGCTAATGGTGTCCACAAAAAGGGACATTAAACCCATCACTTCTGCCTGAGGTCGATCCCAGTTTTCGGTACTAAATGCATAAAGGGTAAGGTACTGAATACCTATTTCTGTAGCCGCTTCCACCACTTTACGAACACTGATCACCCCATGGTAATGACCATATAATCGATCCTTCCCCTGCTCCTCAGCCCATCTGCCATTGCCGTCCATGATGATGGCAATATGTTTTGGAAGCTTATTTAAATCCAAATTTTCCATGCTGTAAAAATAAGAAAATCAATAGGTTATTTGCGCTTAAATTTAAGTCTACTAAAGAATCCAGGTTTTTTATCCCCTGATTCCTTTTCTTTTAGACTAGCCAATCTTGACTTTTTGCCAGGCTTCCATTTTTCTTCCCCATATATTTTAATCAAATTATAGGAAATGCCCGCTTTCGCAGAAAAAAATTGGTCTTTACCAGAACGGCTTCCTTGATAGCCAAGATATGCTGCCTTTGTCTTACCATCCACTAAATTATCTATCTCATCTGTGGTCGTAAATCGATACAAGGCCTCGGCAAACAAATTCCATCTTTGAGTTAAGTTAAATCTAAAACCAAGTTGGACCGGAAAATGCAGGTATTGATTTTTGATCGTTGAATCCTTAAGGGCGTTGATAACAGTATCTTTATTCATAGAAATCATATAACCCACTCCTACCCCTAAATAAGGGGTGAATCTATAATACTTATTACCTGGCAAATACCTGGTGAAATTAAATTCACCGATTAAACTAATATCATGAAAGTCTCTTGAAAAAAAGAAACCTCTTGAACTTGCGTATGGATTTTTGGATAACTGATCCTCGGCGCCTAAACTAATTTGTTCATAGTTTAACTTAATGCCCCCGTAGTCATTAAATTGTTTTTTAAAAAAAGCGCCTTTACTGTTTTTAAACGTAAACCTATCTGGAGCGATATCTCCAATATAACTTGACTTGCCAGCAAAAATTCCAATCTCTCCTTTGTTTTCTACTAATTGCAAATGCTGTCCATTGACAAGGTGAACAAGCAGCATACAACAAGCAACAATATAGAATCGATTTAACATGCTTAATTTCTTTTATCCAATCCCCAGGTTAGCTTTGTCCTTAATGTTGTTAAGTAACTATTTTCATTCAGTCTAATAAAGTGAACACTGAATGCTTCTTTTTTTACTGCAATTTGAATATCTATTGGAACGATTTCTTTTCTGGCATCAAGTGCACAAATTAATTCCGTGGCCCTTCCTTCGATTTCAAAAGAAATCACCGAACTGTCTGGAACTACCACAGAGCGTACATTTAAATTATGTGGCGCTACTGGCGTAATCACAAAACTAGATGATTCAGGAAATAGAATTGGACCATTGCAACTCATATTATACCCAGTAGAACCAGTTGGTGTAGCTATGATCAATCCATCCGCCCAATAAGAATTTAAAAATTCACCATTTAAGTAAGTATGAATTTTAATCATCGGAGAAGTATCTCTTTTATGAATCGCAAATTCATTTAATGCAAAGGGTGTCCCATTAAAAACCGGAATACTGCTATCAATATGAATCAAACTTCTTTTGTCAATCACATAAGAGCGATTCACTAAGGCTTCCACCATAATAGATAACTCATCCTTAGAAATGGTCGCTAAAAAACCAAGGCGACCATAATTAATACCTAAAATTGGAATCAATGTATCCCCTACCAATGTAATGGCATCTAACACCGTGCCATCTCCACCTAATGAAATCAAACAGTCAATATTATCATGTAATTCAGCAGAGGATTCAAAAGCAATCAATGATGTTTGCCCTACAGGCGTACTTAAATTAAACTTCTTGATTAAGGGCGTGTACATGTAGATCGTAATATCATGCTGATGCAAAGCGGCAATCAAATCATTCAACGACTGCTGCTGATCCAGTTCGACCCCTCTACTATAAATAGCTACATTCATGACACAAAGTTAAAAATTAATTCCGCCGTGCAAATATAACCCTTTGTCCCCCAATTGATTGATACTGTATTCCATATTTAACACAAAGTCATAGATACTTATGACATCAATACCAATCCCCGCTGTTCTTAACAAACTATTAGCCAATGGATTCGCTTTGTTTTTTTCCTGACTATAGACATAGCCTAAATGACTAAATGCTTTAATCCAGAAAGTATATTTAACAGATGGGAGGAATTTTTTTGTGAGCGGGTTATTCACCGTATAGGATCCTATTCGCTGATGAAAAGCCGCTTTGAATAAAGTACCGGCATTGCCATCCACTACATAATATTCTAATCCATTCATTTGCATTTGACCATACCCCATCAACCTGCGATCGGAATAATTAGATTGTTGCATGATTCTTCCTATGGTTAAAGATTCCGCAAGCACAAATCTAGCAGGCGTAAATGGATGTGCCACCACTTGTCTAAATTGAAATGCCGACAAATTACTTTCTTTGGAAAAACGTTGAAAGATCGAAATTTCTGTACTAGCCCCTTTGGTAGGATAAGCATTGTAATCGAAGCGAACTTTTGAATAAGACAAATTCAGGTCAAAGTAGTTAAAGGATTTTTTATGGTTAGGTAAAAAATTGGGTGCCATTGCAAAAGCAGTATCCGCAATAGTCTCTTTTCCTACACCTAATTGCAAAGCATGTCTTTCAAATAAATTAGGGCGATACGTTAGATTTACATTACCCCGATAGCCCTCTCGTATGATATCCTCTGTGTTTAAAAATACTTGTTTGTTATCTTTAGTAGTGTAATTAATTTCCTTTTGATTAAACTGCGCCCAACCCAAGCCCAGTCCGTATTTTAACTGTTTGTCTATAAAAGGTATTTGATAACGTACAATAGCTTGATGGGTGTAGCCAGTAATATACCCTACTGTTAATTTATCATTGTTTCCAGTCGCATTGCCCTGTCTAAGGTTAAGTCCGTAGTTCACTCGATCTAAACTTCTGTGCTGTTCAACCCACCATTGACTAAAGTTTCGATCCACCCATCTAAAATAAGGTAAGGGGAAAAAATACCAACGCTCTTTTAATTGAATATTAATTTTAACAGTAGCGCTATCCATTGGAATAGAAGTCACATTCGCTTCCAGAAAAAGTGCGGTATTGAACAACTGTTGTTGCGCGATGGTATTCAATGTCGTTAATGAATCCAAAGACAAGAGATCTCCCACTTTATACGGTAGTTCTCTTTTGACAATATAGTCGCGTGTTTTTTTATTTCCTGAAATTTCAATAGCACTTATTCGAACTTGCGCATACCCAAATTGACCAATGCAAAGTAAGGTTAGGAATAAGCATTTGAAGCCAATGAATTTAAACATCTAGGTAGTTCATTAAATGATGGTAATGCGACTCAATGTCATTATGTAAAGGCGTTTTACCAAAATATTGTACCAATTGATAATCGTATCGTTGGAAGGTAGCGATAATGGATTGGGCTTCGTCTTTATTAATTTTTAACGTGATCATCATGGCGCCATTTTTTTCATCGTAATAACTATTCAACTGAACAATTTGCGCATTATTTGATTCCACCAATCTTGACATTTCTGCTAAAGAATATTGATAAGGTGCTACCGATAAGACAAGGATTGCTCCAGGTAAATCGACACCTAAGAATTTTGCTAAAGCATCGTTCAAACTTTTTTGAGGAAGCATCCCAACGCATTCTTGTTGTTCATTCAGGACAGGCAAGATGCTTAATTGGTGTTTTGAAAATAAATCTAATGCGGTCAAAAAATGTGCCGTATCCGCAATCATGATTCTTTTGAACTGGTCTGACAACACTATCAAATTGGCCGCCTCGTCTGTATCCAACAAATCTGATTTCTGAACCAAGCCAACATAATAATCGTCTTTGACTACTGCTAATTCTTGTACATCAAAATCTTCCATACATTGCAAAGCAAAGCTCACCTTATCTTCTAAGTGAAGTAAAGGAAACCCTTTGGCAGTAATAGAAGCAGCTAGCATGGTGTTAATTTAAGCTTGCGCGATTAAGAATTTTTCTAAGATTTCATTGAAGGCTTGAGGCACTTCCATCATGGGCGCGTGTCCGCACTTATCAATGAATGCTAATTCGCTATTAGGAATTAATTTGTGAAATTCTTCTGCCACAAATGGAGGGGTAACTTTGTCATTTTTACCCCAAATTAATAAGGTAGGAACTTTAATTTGTCCCAACTCTTCTCCTAGGTTATGCCTAATAGCACTTTTAGCCAAGGCAATAATTTTAATCACTTTGATCCTGCTATTGGTGATCTCAAATACTTCGTCCACTAGTTCTTTGGTGGCTACTGCTGGATCATAAAAAGTTTCTGCGGTCTTATTTTTAATGTACTCGTAATCGCCTCTTTTAGGATAAGAATCCCCCATTGCATTTTCAAATAAACCACTGCTTCCCGTCAAGGTTAAAGTCTTAATTTTTTCGGGATGGCTTAAAATATAAACCAAGCCCACATGACCGCCTAATGAATTGCCCAATAAATGAATATGGTCGTATCCCTTGTGGTCGATGAATTGTTGTACATGTTTCGCTAACCCTTTTACACTTGTATGTAATAAATCAAGGTCAAATAAAGGCAATAAAGGCACAATGACTTTATGGGTATGTCTGAACTTTTCAATGAGGTCGGAAAAATTACTCAATGCACCAAACAAACCATGCAATAGCATCAAAGGTTCGCCTGCACCTACTTCTACATATTCAAATTTGCCTTCCTTTTGTATTTCGTATTCCATAAATTATTATACAATTATGTGGTTGCTATAAAGATACTTATTTCGGATGAAATGGACAGATTATGCCTTTTGTTGTAATTGGCTTGAAAATTGGCCCAAACTAGCTTTAATAAAGGGCAACCATTCACTCAATGTAGCCATAAAATAAGGCCACCATTTTGAAAGATAAGGATAGCTAACCGAAGCGTCCATGGTGGATTTTTCTAGGATGCCTAACAACATCATAAAGTAGATTAAAGCACTTAATAGGGTTCCATAAATCATGCTATAGAGCGCTATTCCTAGTACTTTATTCAACCATCCAAGCATCAGCCAATCAGCAGTTTGTTGCAATAACCTGGTCACCCATCTTAATGCAATCATCACCGCTATTAGGACTAAAAGAAAGGAAATAAATGGAAGCCAGTAAGAAGTAATTTTAGTGTATTCTTTCAATTGTGCTGCTACAAATCCAGCAAACTGAAAGGCTAACACCACCCCTATCAATAAAGAAAAGAAGGAGATGATTGCCTTAATCAATCCATTTCTATACCCTTGTAAAAAAGCTAGAATCAAAATTGTTCCTGCAAGTAAATCTAGCCAGTTCATTAGTTAGTCAATGCGTTTTTTGCAACAGCAGCAATTAATTTACCATCTGCTTTACCTGCTAATTGTTTAGATGCCATGCCCATTACCTTACCAAGGTCTTGTGGTCCAGCTGCACCTAATTCTTTTACAATCGCCTCTACTGCAGCTTTTACCTCCTCCTCACTCATTTGTGCTGGAAGGAATTTTTCAATGACTGCAATTTCTTCTGATTCTTTCTGTGCAAGGTCTGCGCGATTTTGTTCCTGAAAAATGGATAAAGAATCTTTTCTTTGCTTCACTAACTTTTGCAATAATTTCATCTCCGTATCTGCAGAAATTTCACCATTCGCTCCCGGCTCTGTTTTTGCTTTAATAATTTCTGCTTTAATGGCGCGTAAGCCTCTTAACAATGCTTCATCTTTATTTTTCATTGCGTCTTTCATGAAAGACATCACTTCTTGTTCTAAACTCATACAATTTTTTATTAATGGTGTAAGTACAATTTATTTTGCACCTTGTTCTATTTGGCTTGCTCTAAATTTATTGTAAAAAGATTTTGCAAAAGTTTTAAACTCTTCGGCAAGCGCTTTGTCTTGTGTCGCCCTTAAATACGTATCCCCCATGCCCATCAAGTTCTGGTAAAAGAAATCTGCCATTTCATCTACCATCATGTCTTTGGTCCATAAATCTATGCGTAAAGCTGTTTTATCTGTTGGGTCCCAAAAAGTCAACATCATCGCTCTTGCCGCTTGGGCCTCTTGCGCTGTACTATCTGTTGCAGACCAATCAATAGATTGTGGGATTTTTTGATCGTCTAATTGAATTTTTACCTGAATGGATGATTCATGCATAGCTTAAAATTGAGCCACAAAAATACAATAATATTAGCGAATAAGTCCAGCCTAAGCCAAGTCCCTTGGCCATACTATGGTTGCAACCTGTTGAAAACGAAGTATTTCAGATTGGATGGCATTTTGTATTTCCACTCCCTTTGCGGCACGGTACATTTCATCTTTATAATACAGCTTAAAATGATTGGCTAACAGGTCGGGTTGTAAGAAATCAAAATATTCACCAGCGACCGCTAATTTTGGCAAAACGAATGCAGGACCAGCCGACTCTTGGTGCATTAAAAATGGAATTTGATAACGCATCGTATAGGTCAAACATTGAAAACGATGGCTATTCATAGCTGTAAAAATGGTGAGGTAAGCAGCTGCAATCCATTCTAATTTAAAATTGGACATCGTCACCAATTCAACTGCATCTCTATACTTATAACCTAACAATACAGTAGTCGCTTTTTGTTTTGCGTCTTCTGAGTCTAACACCAATACCAAGGACATGGTGCTGAGTTGCCATTTTTTAAAAACCGAAAAAGCTTTTACAATAGGTAGTATGTCATTGACATCTACAAATGCAAGCAGGTATTGATTTCCATCGGTTAGTGCAGACCTAATAGGAGCCAATTCCGACCATTCAAAATTAGGCAATGCTGCTTTTTCTATGGCGACTCTTTTTGAACCTGGTCTATTTTGAGCATGCCATTCGTCTAGAGCAACTACTTTTTGAGCCGTCTCTAAAGTACCACGATAACGTTTTGAACTGATCCAATTGTTGATCCATTTGAATTGGCCTTTCTTCTCTGGCAAGGCTAAGGGGATAAAATAAGAAGGGATGTTTTTTGCCCAAGCAGCAATTGGGCCAAAATGAATCAAGACATTGGTTTCAATTTGCGAAAGTACACCTTGTACCTCCTCAGGATGAATCCATGCAGCACCCATTGTATCCTCAGGCTTTGGTAAAATGCTAACAATATAGATTGAATGGGCTGTCGCTGTCAATTGCGCAGGGTCAAGCTGTCCCATTCCTATTAAATCCAATACAATTGGCTCTAATAAATTAGGGGTTGCCCCATACAAATCATCTAATTGAATAAAAACGCGCATACGCAAAATTAATACATACTTAACAATTTATCCACCAATCATTTAGAGCGGCTAGTTCGTCTAAATTGTATCCTACCTTTGATTTATGGCAGAACCGTTAAAGCAATTAGATTTATTTGGCATGGAGACAAGTGCTCCTGTTCATATTGCTGCGCCAAAACAAGCCAAAAGCATTAAGCAAAAAAAATCCCTTCCTCAATATCGCAAGCCAGCTTACCAAGCGACAACAGTGGTTGAACAAGTGATTGCTGAACCAGTACAAGAGATTCAATCCGCCCATTTGGTCCCACCTACTGATGAAGCATTGCCTTCTGTTTCAAGAACACCGATGGCTTATGTGAATCGTAATATATTACACAAAAGAGGTAGAAAAGCTTTTGCAGACATGGACCAAGAGATTGACAAAATCAATGTGCCAGACCACACTGCATTAGCAAAAAAATTATACTATCCTATTGGAGAAGTAGCAGGTTGGTTTAATGTAAATACTTCTTTGATTCGTTATTGGGAAAAAGAATTCAAGCAATTGCAACCACGCAAAACAAGAAAAGGAGATAGATTGTTCCGTGCGCAAGACATTGAATTCTTAAAACAAATCTATTACTTACTTAGAGAAAAAAAATACTCTATTGATGGCGCCAAAACTTATTTGAAAAACAATAAAGAAAAAGCCAACAAAGATTTATCACTAATGACCAATTTAAAAGACATCAGGAACTTTTTAGTATCCTTGAAAGCAAGTCTTTAATTTACCCCAAGCATCGCTCTGCACCTTATCCTTTTTCTGAAAACTGAATTTGATTTGCATTTGCATACTCAATCGCAGCAAGGTTTAGACGCTCTCTAATCATTTGAAAGGCTTCTATCTCCATTGAAATCGTCACTAAACATTCTATGTGCAACGCGTGAAATTGCTTGCCTGATTCTGATACAAAAACACTGTAACTGTTGACACCATTTTGCGTGCCTAAAATAGTTCGCATATGCGCAGCAAAATCAGCCATTGCATTTGCAGGTGTTTGTACACTTAATTGCAAATCCATTTCAATCTTTCGTTCTGATCTTAAAGAGATGTTATCTACAATTGAATCGACCATCTGCTTATTAGGCACAGAGATGAATGTTTTTTCTTGGGTGCGAATACGTGTACTTCTTAAACCGATTTTTTCGATTGTACCGGCAAAGCCACTTACTTTAACATGGTCACCAATGGTGAATGGTTTATCAAAAAAGATGATAAATGAAGCGATGATATTCTCTAAACTTTCTCTAGTTGACAAAGCAATAGCCGCACCTACGATACTTAAGCTGGTGACTAAATTGCCAATACTTTCATTAAACACATACCTTAACACCATTAAGATGCCAATGATGTAAATGATGACCTTAAAGAAATCCCTAAAAAAAAGGACCAATTGATCATCTGATTGATCTGCAGTGAGTCTCGCTTTATTTTCTAAAATGATGCTGATGAATTCTAAAGTACGCAAGCTTACGCGAATCAATAAAACGATAAAGACAAATTTAATCCCCGACTCTATAAACTGCTGTGCGCTTAATTTAAAGAGCGTTACATCCCATGCCACAGGGAACTTTAATTCATACAACGCGACAATAGCCACCAAGAACAATAAAAATTGCTCAATGGGAACCAATAGGCGATGCACATGACTCTTTCTTAAATCAGAATGATTTTTCTTATCTACCCAAGTATAAATTAAACTCGCAAAAAAATGAGAAACAAGTCTTTTTAATAATAAAGTCACCACTAATACAGCGGCTATAAATAAATAACTACGTACAGAATTGCTTAATATTTGTTGGTCTAAGTGTATCATTTTTAAGCTTGTTCCCAGGTTAACAATTGCATGTCATGTCCATCAAATACCGCATAGGTATTGAGGCGTATCCAATCTCCTAAATTGATATAACGGCTTTTTTCATTGATTTTATAATCTATTGCAAAATGACGATGTCCAAAAACAAAGAACTCAACGTCCATAGTTTTTGCTTTCTCTTTAGTGTATAAAATCAACCACTCCTTATCTTCTCCTAAAAATATTTCGTCAGCAGTACCAGTTTTAGCACGACTTTGTTGACTAAAATAATTGGCTAATTGAATGCCTGCGTCAGGATGCAACCATCTAAACAACCATTGACAAAGAGGATTGGTAAATATTTTCTTCAACCTTTTGTAGCCATGATCTCCAGGACCTAATCCATCGCCATGTCCTATTAAAAATTGTTTACCCTGTATAGTGAACGGTTGAGGTTCAAAATAAATACGGGCATTTAATTCTTTCGATAAATAATCTTGCATCCACAAATCGTGGTTCCCTGTAAAAATATGCAACTCAATCCCTTCGTCAGAGAGTTGAGCAAGGGTGCCCAATAAACGAACAAAACCTTTTGGCACCACCGTCTTGTATTCAAACCAAAAATCAAAAATATCGCCTACTATAAAAATGACTCCGGCATCTTTACGTGCAGCTTGTAAAAAGCGCACTAAACGGTCCTCTCTTTTTCTACTCTCTATTTCATTAGGGGCTCCTAAATGAAAATCAGAGAGAAAATATACTTTTTTACCGTTTTCCAATACCATTTGATAGGGTTGAGTTGATTTAAGGGACTAATCGAGTGTATGATCAATTAAAAAACAATACACTTCTTTTGGACCATGTACACCTACTACTAAAGTCTTTTCTATGTCTGCAGTTCTACTAGGACCAGTCGCAAAACTAATCATCGAAGGCATCCCTTCTGGATTGTCTTTGAATTTTAACAAGCTATCTCCAATATCGTAAACGAGTTGGTCTGCATAAGCAACGCAAATATGAATTGGCGCATAGACACTTGAAGTTCTACCACTCGATTCTTTACTGCTTAGAACAATAGTGCCTGTTCTTGCCACCAAATGTGTACATAAAGTAATCGCTGCATCGCAATCCGCTAAATCGTCTGTCGTAACTGGATCAAATTTTAAAGTCAACATTTTATCCAACCAATCCGATTCTTTTGAATAAACTTTATTCCAACCCTTTGCAATGATCAGGGCATTTAATTGAGCAATTAATTCTTGCTCATCCGCACAGTAAACAAATTTGCCCAAGAGTTCTGTAAACTTTTGAGCAAACTCTATCGCCATTTCTTTCTCAGTAGGAATAAAAATAGGCGTATCCATCACTTGGTCAGGAAAAGGAACAGGCACTGGATCTTTCAATGCCTGTTTTATCTTTTGTAATATCTTATTTCTTGCGCCTTGTGATTCCATGTGCCTTTATTCGTTATGATCAGTTGCATCTGCAGCGTGAATCGTTGCATTCGCATTTTCAATGACGTCATCCGATTGATCAGCAGGAGTAACCACTGTTGTTTCGGTCGGTGCAAACTGATCGTTTGCATCAGCATTCACAGTCGTTTCTTCTAAAATCTTCTTTTCTTCGAAAGGACGATCTCCAATCAATTCTTCTACATCGGACTTATGTAATACTTCTCTTGTTAATAAAGCTTGTGCTAACTTCTCTACTTCTGCTTTTTTAGATTGTAATAAATCTAAAGTTCTGTGGTAAGCAGCGTCAATCATCTTACGCACTTCCTCATCAATGATTTTTCCTGTCTCCTCGCTAAAAGGTTTTTGGAAAGTATTTTCTTGAGCAGGATCGTAAAAACTTACATTGCCAATTTTTTCATTCATACCATAAGTAGTCACCATAGAGTATGCCATCTTAGTGATTTGTTGTAAATCATTAGATGCGCCAGTAGAAATTTTACCAAAGAAAATTTGCTCTGCAGCACGTCCACCTAATGTCATACACATTTGATCTGTTAATTGCTCAATGGTATACAAGTATTGTTCTTTTGGAGTGTATTGCGCATACCCTAATGCAGCAGTTCCTCTTGGCACAATAGTTACTTTCAATAATGGATAAGCATGTTCTAAGAACCATCCACAAATAGCATGTCCAGCTTCATGATAAGCAATCACTTCTTTTTCTTCTTTAGAGATGATTTTATTCTTTTTCTCTAATCCACCAATCACTCTATCAATTGCATCTTGGAAATCTTTCATCTCGACGCCAGACTTTCCTTTACGCGCCGCAATCAATGCCGCTTCGTTACAAACATTCGCAATATCTGCACCAGCAAAACCTGGTGTTTGTTCAGCTAATTTATGTACGTCTAAACTTTCAGAAACTTTAATGGGACCTAAATGCACTTTAAATATTTCTTCACGCCCTTTTACATCGGGACGATCAATTGAAATCTGACGATCAAAACGACCTGGTCTTAACAATGCCGCATCCAATACATCGGGACGGTTGGTTGCAGCAAGGATAATGATACCCGTATCGCCACCAAATCCATCCATCTCTACTAGTAATTGGTTCAATGTATTCTCACGCTCGTCGTTACTCATCATAGCATTTTTACCACGGGCACGACCAATCGCATCAATCTCATCAATAAATATAATACAAGGTGCTTTTTCTCTTGCTTGCTTGAATAAATCACGCACACGACTTGCACCTACTCCCACAAACATCTCCACAAAGTCGGAACCACTTAAACTAAAGAAAGGTACTTGTGCTTCTCCCGCCATGGCTTTAGCCAATAAAGTTTTACCTGTTCCTGGAGGGCCAATTAACAAAGCACCCTTCGGAATCTTACCGCCCAATGCAGTATACTTTTTAGGTTGCTTCAAGAAATCTACAATCTCCATCACTTCTTCTTTCGCTTCTTCTAAACCAGCCACATCTGCAAAAGTAATATTGACTTTAGTGCCGCCTTTTTCAAATAAAGTTGCTTTTGATTTTCCTACGTTGAAGATGCCGCCTGGACCGCCGCCGCTTCCGCCAGCGCCACCGCCCATCTTACGCATCATCAATACCCAAATCACTACAATGATCAACATCGTAAATATGGTATTGGCAATTGGACCAAACCATTCACCTTCCTTAATTGTATTTTGAGGTACTTCTTGAATTCCTTTTTGTTCGTAGAACTTTTGTAAACGTTCGTTGAAGCTGTTCCAGTCTGTTACACTAAACTCAAATAAAGGCACGCCTTTCACTTTTGCTTTGTCTAATTTTTTCTTGAACTTCTGAACATAGTAATCTTTATGAATACTATCGGGCTTCATGTATACACGAACAATTTCTTTGTTTTGCACCAAATCAATGCGCTCTACATCCCCTCTCACCAACATCACTTGTTTGAACTCTTGTTCTGTCGTAGTGGTTAATTCGGGAGACATTTGAAAAAAACGTGCCGAAAAAAGGGACAAAGCAATTAATCCATAAATCCAATAGATATTGAACTTTGGCATTTTAGGCCCGTCACCCAGAGGCGAATTTCTCTTTTTATTATTTTTTAAGTCTGACATAGTATTATTGCTATTACTGCTTTTTTATATAAACAAGTAGGATCTGATTTTGTTGAACCCTAGTTCAAATTAATCCTAAGTGACCAATTAATCTTCATGGG
The DNA here is from genome assembly GCA_041303215.1 of Asinibacterium sp. Lineage (GTDB taxonomy): Bacteria > Bacteroidota > Bacteroidia > Chitinophagales > Chitinophagaceae > Sediminibacterium. Next base: position 35,244 of record JBFYPO010000073.1, read on the forward strand.
TTTTCATATCTGCATCACTCCATAACTCCTCTAATTTGTAAAAACCGCGTGCTTCTGGATGCATAATATGCACCACCACATTGATATAATCAATAAGCAACCACTGTCCCCCTTGCTTACCTTCTGTCTTGTAAGGGAGTTCTCCGCATTTGTTTTTTACTTCATAATCAATAAAATCGGCAATCGCCTTTAATTGAGTCGTGTTATTGGCTTCACAAATAATGAAAAAATCTGCTGCTGCTTCGTGGACTTTTTTTAGATCAAGGCTGATGATATGTTCACCTTTTTTATCTAGAATCGCTTGAATGATTGTTTTGAAAATTTTAGAGCTACGAGTGAGTCTGGTTACCGTACTTTTTTTACGGTCATTTAAAGAAGAAAGTTGTTCCAATGCGCTTATTTTTAATGTGTTAAATCCTGTTTCTAAAGTAACTTTACAAAAATAGCAATTCTTTGTCACCTGCCGCACCAATTGTCATATTAGGCGAACCGCTTATAGAACTGTCTACCATAGACAGTACCAATATTTATGCCATGGCCCAAATCAAGCAAGGATTGGCCAAGTCTGGCAGTTGTTTTCGTGCCGATTTTCAAACCCATGGTAAAGGCCAACATGGACGGGTTTGGGAGAGTACCCAGGGTCAGAACCTACTTTGTACCTATATTTTGGAATTAAAACAGTTGGATGCTTCAATAAACTGGTCTCCAACCCACCAAATGGGCTTTTCAGCTGCAATTGCACTAGGTATTCGTGCCTTTTTTGATGCTTTTTCGCATGGAGAGACCAAAATCAAGCGTCCAAATGATATTTATTGGCGTGACAGAAAGGCAGGGGGTATCTTAATTGAGAATATACTTAGGGGCAGCGAATGGACCTGGTCGGTCATAGGCATTGGCCTAAATATCAACCAAACGCATTTTTCACCAACCGCACCTAATCCTGTTTCTTTAAAACAAATTACCGGGCGCGACTGGGAAATCCGTTCTTTGCAGGACGCATTATCCAAGGCCGTAAACAATGCCCTTCATACTTGGCAAACGGAGGGAGATGCAGTCACCTTAAAAGCATTTGATCAGCAGGTGATTGAGCCAGGCACTATAAAAATGGAATCGTAAGTAAAAAACAGCGCACTCATTAACAGTGCAAAATAACATATGAAAATAGCATTAACACAATATTCAAAAGGCGCAGGATGTGGCTGTAAGATAGCTCCAGCAGTACTTTCAGAGATATTAGCACAACATAGTGTAGGAATCAGTACCCCCAAATTATTAGTAGGAAATGACACCAAAGATGATGCAGCGGTCTATCAAATCGATGACACCCATGCATTCATAAGTACCACCGATTTCTTTTTACCCATTGTAGATGATCCATTTCAATTTGGACAAATTGCAGCAGCGAATGCCATTAGTGATGTGTATGCAATGGGCGGAAACCCTTTGTTTGCACTGGCTGTATTGGGTTGGCCAATTGATACCATTCCGGTATCCGCTGCGCAGGAAGTGATGGCAGGAGCAAGAGCGATTTGTGCGGAAGCTGGAATTGTGATGGCGGGCGGACATAGTATTGATAGCAAGGATCCCATCTTTGGATTAGTAGTCAATGGCATGGTGGCTATCGAAAACTTAAAAAGAAACAACAGTGCAAAAGCTGGAGATATTTTATTGTTAACAAAACCTTTGGGTGTGGGCATTTTGGCGACTGCTCAGAAAAAGGAATTAATTGAGGAAGCGGATCTTGCATTATTAGTAAAACAGTTAACTACGCTCAATAAAGTTGGTGCCACACTTGGAAAAGTAAAAGGCGTTCATGCCATGACCGATGTAACTGGCTTTGGTATCCTTGGACATTTAATAGAGATGATGGAAGGCAGCGGATTAGGCGCAACGATACATTACAATCAACTACCTATTTTAGAAGAAGCAAGAAAATACATGGCACAAAAAGCAATACCAGATGCCACGTATAGAAACTGGAATGCGTACAATAAAGAAGTGGCATTTGGTACAGGCGTAAATGTGATGGAAGCTTTTCAAATCTTACCAGACCCTCAAACCAATGGAGGATTGTTGATAGCAGTAGACCCATCCGCATTGGAAGAAGTGCAGTTGCTTTTAAAAGCGGCAGGCATTGAAAACACAACACCAATAGGTGTTTGCACGGATGCAGGAGAAAAAAGAATTCAGGTAAATAGCTAACTATTCAAAAATTAAATGCCCTTTATTTTTGATTTGCTCTGGTGTTAGTTCAGCCACCAATTGAACGCCTTTGATATTACGTATGGTATGTAAGATATCTTTTACCTTTTCGTCTTCAATCCATTCACCACGTATCCACCAAATAAAATCCATATGTTTTAATTCAGGCAATAAATACTCGCCGTCAAATTGATTGTGGTATACAAAGTGTCCAATAGTCGTATTCGGCTCATATCCCTCATACATCGAAAAATAATACGTTCTATTTTTACGCTTCAATGCGATTTCATGCTCTGGATTAAAACGAAATTCAAAGCCCATACATTGATTCAGTAAAATACAAAACTGATAATTTTTTATAGGCGCAGTAATACCAAGAATTCGAGACCCTTCAAAGTCTTGTTCGTTGATCTCGTCTTGATTTAAAATTAGTTTAGCGCTCACAATATAAAATAACTGTTTAGTAAATAAGGGTTGTCTGCAATTTAAAAACTTATGTCGACTTTAATTTCTTCTGTGCCTCTTTTGTAAATTAAAAATGTACTATCTCCTTTTTTAAATTTAGACAAAGTAGTCATATAACTCATGACATCAATGAATTTATAGTCCCCCATTTGCAATAAAATATCTCCTGCTTTTAAGCCCAATTTCTCGCCCAACTTGCCTGCAGAAGCACCTTCAATCCTAAGCCCAGTGCCGGTAAACGCATAATCTGGCATCACCCCTAAGCTCACTGTAAATTTAGTACTTCGGCCCATCGCTGCTTCGCGCGTTTTTAAGAAATCAAGCTTGCCATAACTATTGGTTGTTTTAACAATATTTTGAACAAAACGAAGGATGTCTTTTTGACCCACATAATTAATTTTTTCCCAATCATCTGTTGCTTTATGGTAATCTGCGTGACTGCCAGTAAACATAAATAAAACAGGCATATCTTTTCTGTAGAAGCTTGCATGATCACTTGGTCCAGTGCCCGCACTATCAATCGTATACAATAAAGTAGTAGGCGTTTTTTGAATAATTTCTGACCACTTACTAGATGTACCATAGCCACCTAAACTCATTTTTTTAGTGGCATCGTACCTGCCTACCATATCCATATTCACCATATAATTAAAGCTGGTTTTAAGTGTTGGATTTTCTAACCAATACTTACTTCCAATTAAGCCCAACTCTTCTGCAGAAAAGTGAATGATTAAATAGTTGTTTTTACTAAATGCAGGATCATTTTGAGCAGAGGCCTTCTTTAATAATTTAGCCAATTCTATCAAAGCCGCAGTACCACTGGCATTGTCGTCTGCACCATTACGCACTTCGTTGTTAAGATCTAACGCATTTTTATCTTGATTGTAACCTAAATGATCTAAGTGTGCACCCAATATCACCGTATGCTCCGCTTTGTTATCAATAAAAGCAACCACATTTTTACCTGTTCTTATGGGTGTCTCCAACAACAAATTTGCTTCAATTTCAAATGTGCCTAAAGCGTCGTTAAAAAACTTTTTAAAACCCTCTTTCGTGATGTATACGACAGGGATAGCTAAAGCAGCGCTTGTATCGAATTTATTAAACTGTATATTATCTACAAGACTTCCACTATTGTAAAGAAATAATGCTTTTGCATTTTTTTCTTTCATGGAATTAGTGGTTGATTTTATCCAATCTGAAATATCAAAATGTGGATTGCTTTGTTGCTCTTCCAATACTTCTTGCAAATCTTTAAACCAAACCTGACCCGCTTCTTCTAGCGCTAGGGTAGACTTGGTTGCAAAATAACCATTGACCCCAGTAGAGACCGTAAAAAAATCTGGACCAAATTCCATCGACTGGTGATTGATTTTTAAATACGCTTCGGAGGTCCATTTTTTTCCTTCGTTAATGGGGAATGCTTGCAAGTAGCCCGTCTCTCCCATCGATTGCATGCCTATACTTTCATACTGCGCAATAATATAATCCACCGCTTTTTGTTCTCCAACACTACCCGCACGACGACCTTCTAATACATCACTTGCCAAATATTGAACATGTAATTGTAAATTTTTGATGAGTTGACGATCGGATTTATTTTGCTTTTGAGCTTGTCCAACCATAGCAACAAAAAGGAGCATTAAAGTACTAAATTGACGCATGTTTCGAGTTTGAGCCTCAAAATTAAGCAATGGAGCTTAGTTAAATTCGCAATTTGATTAAAAACTGCCCAAAGTCATGCTTTTAAGCTTGTTTCAATTTCTAATTTCGTAAGTAGTAGCTAGGCTTAATGGCTAGCTTTGCGACCAATCGTGAAAGCAGGTATACATATCGCCTTAGTGGGAAATCCCAATAGTGGAAAAAGTTCGCTTTTTAATGCCCTTACAGGCTTGCAACAAAAAGTAGGCAATTTCCCTGGCGTCACTGTAGACAAGAAAACCGGAGACCTGCAAATTGGCCCCCATTCAAGCACTTTGATTGACCTTCCAGGGACCTATAGTTTTTATCCAAAAAGAGAAGACGAATGGGTAGCTTACAGAGTCTTGATGGGCGTAGATGAAGAAGTAAAAACAGATGTAATTTTACTAGTAGCGGATGCGAGTAATTTAAAAAGAAATTTACTTTTCTGTAGTCAAATCATTGACCTAAAAATTCCTGTGGTGTTAGCCCTCACCATGAATGACCTTGCACAAAAAAAAGGAATTAAAATAGACATCACTGGACTACAATCCGATTTAGGTATACCAGTAGTCGCTGTCGATGCTAGAAAAAATAAAGGGTTAGGAGAATTAAAAAAAGTACTCGCTCAAATCATTGAAACACCGCGTTCAAAAAATCAGGAAAGTTTTATAGACAATAAAAATCTTGCACCTGCTGCGATTGATGCATTTAAGCAAACCTACCCTACCCATAGCGATTACGCTGCGCTACATTATTTAATGCACCACGAAACTTTTCCATTAGAGCAGGAAATGCAGGATAATATTGAGCAAATTGAAATTGCCAATGATTTTAACCATACCAAAACGCAGGCGCAGGAAATCTTACAACGTTACCAACGCATCCAAGAGCTGATGAAAAAATGGGTGACTGAACCAGACCCTACTGCAAAGAAAAAAAGAACAGACCAACTAGATAATATATTCTTACACCGTATAGGTGGCTACTTGATTTTATTTTCAGTCTTATTTTTATTATTCCAATCCGTTTTTTGGATGGCATCTTTCCCAATGGATGGCATTGAATGGATTTTTACCAATATCACTACTTATTTAAACGAAGTCTTACCTCAAGCATGGTGGCAGGACTTATTAGTGAATGGCTTAGTTGCAGGTATTGGCGGCATCGTCATATTTGTACCACAGATTATGATCTTGTTTGGACTTATTACCTTATTGGAAGACACGGGCTATATGGCAAGAATAAGCTTCTTGAGTGATAAGCTCATGCGTAAAGTAGGATTGAATGGCAAAAGTGTGATGCCCATGATCAGTGGTTTTGCATGTGCAGTGCCTGCCATTATGAGTGCGAGAAATATTGAAAATAAAAAAGAAAGATTACTCACTATACTTGTGACTCCATTCATGAGTTGTAGTGCAAGATTGCCTGTCTACACCATTCTTATTTCATTAGTGATAGACGAGAAAATGTATTTTGGCTTTTTAAGTTTACAAGGCTTGGTGATGATGGCCCTGTATTTATTAGGCATTGTGATGGCCCTTGCTGCAAGTTTTATTTTGAAGTTTTTTATCAAGATCAAAGAGAAAAGTTATTTTATTTTAGAATTACCTGTATACCGTGCACCCCGCTGGGGCAATGTGGGCATGACGATGATTCAAAAAGCAAAGATTTTTGTGGTAGATGCGGGTAAAGTGATCATTGTAATTAGTTTATTACTTTGGTTTTTAAGTTCTTATGGCCCTGGTAAAAAAATGGAGCAATTAGATACACAATATGCAATGGCTGTAAAAGCGAATCCTGCAGCACAAAGTATTTTAGAAAAACAATACCATACCGATAAATTAGCCAATTCTTACGCAGGTTTATTAGGCAAACAAATTGAACCAGTGATTAAGCCACTAGGCTATGATTGGAAAATTGGTATTGCGCTCATCACCTCTTTTGCTGCACGCGAAGTATTTGTGGGTACCATGGCTACTTTATATAGTGTAGAGGAAGATGATAATAGTAGTTTAAGAGAAAAATTACGCACTTCTGTTTGGCCTGATGGCAAACCTGTTTATAGTTTAGCTACTGCACTTTCCTTAATGGTCTTTTATGTACTCGCCATGCAATGCATGAGTACATTAGCCATTGTAAAAAGAGAAACAGGCTCCTGGAAATGGCCCGCCATTCAATTTTTCATGATGACAGGCCTTGCCTATGTAATGAGCTGGGGCGTGTATGTGTTATTTAAGTAGTCCCTTCTTATATTTCCTCCGAGTTTAAATAAATGTGCACTTTAGTAACATTTATTGACTGATCGTTTTTATTGAATGACTTGATAATACCACTTATAACTTGTTTTGGTTGCAAGTGGTGTTGCGTTCGTATTCAGTGTAAAGTAAGTATTTGTATTATTACCAACGAAAACCATCGACGTCCCCATTAGGCTTGCTGTAGCTGCATTACCTGGGTTAATCATAACCACTGGAGCCCCACTATATAGTATGTTATATTGGATACTCGCCAATACAGCATTAGCAGTTGTTGCATCTCCTGTAGTGATTTCAATCACACCGCTCATATCCGTGCCGGTGATTTTTACGGCGGCATTGGTGCCCGATCCAGCTGCCGTTTCAATTACAGGCGAAGCAGATATACCTTTCAAGTGCGTCACTGATAAACTTTCACCAGCAGTGATATTAGCTACAGCAGTTTTTAAGGCTGCAATCTCTTCGTTTTTTTGTGTATTTAATTCTTGGATAGATTTGGCTAGTACAGGAACTAAATTAGAATAGGTAATCCCCAAAACCTCTCCCTTACTTATATCACCTTCTTTACCAGTTACAACTTCTGGAACTAACTTTTGTACTTCTTGTGCTATAAAACCAACTTGTTTTAAATCGTTACTAAGTAAATTATATTCTACCGGTCTTAATTTTAATACTGTTTCTAAACCGTATTTTGAATTAACGATATTTTTCTTAATACGAAGATCTGAAGCTGCAGTCCAAGCCACTTGACCCCCAATACTTGTTATGGATGTATTACCAATTCTTACCGTGTTGCTTGCACTTACGACCGTGCCATATCCTATTGCGGTAGCATTCCCCAAAGTACCTACACTCACATCTGCACCTCGTCCTATAATTGTATTTCCATCACCAGTTGTAATGACATTCCCTGCACTTGCTCCTAGTACAGTGTTGTAAGAAGAGGTTGCCATTCTTAATGTTTGATTTCCAATAGCCGTATTATGGCCTCCACTTCCAAGTGATGCAACTGTTTCTGCTCCAATCGAAGTATTCCCATATCCAGTTGTTAAACCAGACATATTAGCATACCCAACACTTGTATTATTCATTTCAGTTCCAACAAACGAATTCATTGCGTTATACCCCAATGCAGTATTTCTTGCACCCGTACCAGATCCTAAAGCATTATTACCCACTGCGGTATTTTCACTCCCTTGTCCAGCGCCTTTCCCAATCATAACAGAATTTGAAACTATACTTGTAGTAAATGTTTTGATTCCATTAATTGTTTGATTAGTAGTTAAATCAATGAAGTTTTTTGTAGAGGATCCTGTACCGCCATTAGCAATGGGCAACGTTGTAATCCAAGTAGGCGCAGAAGCTCCATTAGAAGTAAATATTTGTCCTGTATTACCAGCTGCACTAAAGGAGGTTGCACCTGCTGCAGTTTGATAAGGAATTGCACCAGCCACACCACCTGAAATGTTGGTAGCTTTTGTTGCAGTTCCTTTAAAATTAGTTGCTGTAATTGAGGTTTGTGGATCGAT
>JBFYPO010000074.1:0-15159 GCA_041303215.1 Asinibacterium sp.
TTAGCAGCATTTGTTGTATTGATGGAACCAAAAACCATGATCAATAAAAAATATATATAATGTTTTTTCATTTGTTTTAAAAGTTTTTGTCTCCTTTGATAATTCTTAAAAGAATCGCTACAATAGCAATAAAAAGTAAAAGATGGATAATACCACCTGCTCCATAAGCCAGAAAGCCAATTGTCCATCCTATAATCAATATAACTGCTATCAAATATAAAAACCTGCTCATATTGTATTATTATAAACTGTTAATCGTCCTTTTTTGTTAAATCTTTAATGGATTCATTCAAATCTTCCATCTCTTTGCTGAATTCTTTTTTAAACGTTTTCCATTTTTCATTACCATCTGCTTTATAGGTATTCAATTTATTTTTTAAGGATGCATTTTTTTGTTCTAATTCTTTTATTTTTTTAACATACTCAGACCTATCGTCCATTTTTTTATTAGAGAGTTGTGCATTTAAGTCAGTGATGCTTTTTTCATTAGCTAAAATTCGGTTGGATGTTTCAATTTTATATAAATCAATATCAGTTAAATAATCCTTAATGGCACTGTCTAATTTATCATTTGCTTTTGTAACATTTTCTTGCGCTTGATCTACTTTTTCAGCTGGAGTACTACAACTTGTAAAAGCAAGGATTGAAAGTACTACGGTACTTGTAATAGCGTATATCGTCTTTTTCATAATAATGAATTGATATTGTTTATAAAAATTGATTGTGAAATTATTTTCACTTAGTAAAGGTGATTCAATTCGAAGCAATTTTTTTATACAAATCACTATATTACTTACATGTATTACATATCATCTAAGGCTAATAAATAGTACTACATTCTTTGCATATACCAATTAAGTTCTCTTTGTACCTTTTTTAAACTAATGATATTAGTTATAGATTGCTGCAATTGAATAAATGAAGTCTCGCTTTTAACCACATAGTCCAAAGCGCCATAATGCATACAATTAATAGCCACTTCAATTTTATCTTGAGATGAGAGCATGATTACTGAAATGTCTAAATTATAATTTTTGATGTATTTTAATGTATCAATGCCATTCATCGCATTTTTATTAATGCCATTTAAATAATAATCTAAAATGATTACATCTGGTATTTTTGATAGATTTTGAATGCATAATTCACCTGTACTAAAAGTCTCAATGATGTAATTGTCATTTTCAGCAAATTGCAATGCTAAAACTTTTAAAAATAATGGATCGTCATCAACTAAAAATAACTTTATCTTATTTTGCATTTAATTGTTGTTTTATGGAATTAAGTTCAATCGTCAATTCTGCACAAGCTTGAATACAAACCATTTCAAGTTGTGCAATTAATAGTGGAATGTCTTCGTATTGCATTTGATCCTCGGCATACTCTTTTACCTTTTTAGCAATTAATTCGAAACTTGGATGTATGCCCATAATATTGAAAGAGGGTAGCATTTTATGCACTGCGGCTTGTAGAGACTCCCAGTCTTCAATCTTATGGCTCTCTTTCATTAAAACTATCAATGATGGTGTCTGTTCTAAATACAAAGAAATCATTTCTATCATTAAAGCTGGATCCGACTTGGTTCTTTTTAATAAGTAGTCTAGATTGATGTATTTATTGTCCATTTGATGAATGGAATTTGATATGGCATCTAGTGGTGTCCTACTAGCTAACTTATTTTTTAGCAAGGAAGCTATTTTGCTATATAGCAGCTTCTCATCCACCGGCTTGGCTATATAATCATTCATGCCTGCAGCCTTACACTTGGCTAAATCTACCGTTGTTACATCCGCAGTTAATGCAATGATGGGTATCGATGAGCCCATGGTATTTCTGATATACTCAGTAGCTTCAAATCCATTCATTTCTGGCATTTGCAAATCCATCAAAATAATATCATACGTTTTGTCTTGCATTTTTTCAATAGCAATTTTTCCATTAGAAGCAATATCACGATCAAAACCAAAATCATCTAAAAGCGTTTTCATCAATAATTGATTTAAAACCATATCCTCTACCGCTAAAACCTTAATATTTTTCAAATCTGGATCTAGCGTAATGGTTTCTGATTCAGGCAGAGATTCAAATTTGGTTTTCGTAAAATCTAGTTTAAACTTAAATACGGAGCCCTCTCCTAATTTACTTTTCACAGTGATTTCTCCGCCTTGACGCTCTACTAATTGTTTTACAATAGCAAGTCCTAAACCTGTACCTCCATAGATACGCGAAGTCATAGTTGTTGCTTGTTGAAAATTTTCAAAAATCTTATCTATATTTTCCTCAACAATACCAATTCCCGTATCTGCTACCGAAAATTCAATAGTTACAGTATGTATCGTCTCTTTCACAAGGTGCACTCCTAAGGAAATTTGCCCCTTTGAGGTGAACTTAATTGCATTGCTTAAAAGATTAATAATAATTTGATGCAACCTTACGGGGTCTCCAATTAACATTTTTGGGATATGAATGTCAAAGTCATTCACTAATACAATGTTTTTTTCCTGTATTCTCCTTTCGAACAGGTGTAACATCGCCAAAATCGATGTTTCCATTTTGAATGGTGTTTTTTCAAAAACCATTTTGCCAGCATCCACTTTAGCTAGGTCTAATATATCATTGATTAAAACAATCAAAGCATCCCCACTTAGTTTGATTGCAGTTAAATACTCACGTTGTTTTTCAGTTAATTCAGTTTTTAAAATCACTTTAGTAAACCCAATGATCGCATTCATGGGTGTTCTAATTTCATGACTCATATTAGAAAGAAACTGCTGTTTGGTTTTTACTGCTTCTTCTGCCACAATTGCAGCAGTTTCGGCAAATACTTTTGCTTTTATAAATTCTTTTTCGACATTTTTTTGTTCTGTAATGTCTCTTGCAACAATAACAGCGCCTGCAACATTTCCAAATTCGTCTTTATAAACAGAGCCACTTAATAATACATCTGTCAATTGTCCATCTTTTAAAATAAGTGGATAATCGGAAATAAACCCTTTTTGAAAAATATCAATGCAACCCTCTTTTGCATTGATAGGATTTGTAAAATACGAAGGAAAATCAGTGCCAGTCATGTCAAATCTAGAGACTTCGGTTTTTAAAATAGATGCATTGTTCATATCCGTGATCGTAAAATCTGTACTAATCGCAAATAAAGGATCTCTAATGGCTTCGATTAAACTGATTGAATAGTTAGAAGACAATTTACGTAAAGTCGTATCAGATAAAATATTCTTTATCTTATCTCTTTGTTTATAAAGAACATATAACAAAAACAGAGTGACTAAAAAAAATCCAATTGCAAAATATATTTCTAAAGAATATTTGAAATATGTTTTTTCCAAAACAGCAGCTAGTAAGGTAGGTTTCATTGCTGACTGGTTTAGTGGATCTCGTTAGATTTTGTAGTAATAATACCAAGTTCTTCAATTGGACTTCTTCTTCTAACTTTTAATTGTTTAAAATGCGTAGGTGTTAGTCCAGTAATTTTTTTAAATTGATTCGATAAATGCGCCACACTACTATAATTCATCTTCCAGGCAATTTCTGTAATATTTAATTCGTCATATATGATCAATTCTTTTATACGCTCCACCTTGTGAATAATAATAAACTGTTGAATAGTTATGCCTTTTATTTCAGAAAAAAGATTTGATAGATACGTGTAGTCGTAGTTCAACTTACTACTGATATAGATTGAATAATTAGTGTCCGGAAGCTCATGCTCATTATGTATCATGTCTGTGATCAAAATTCTAATCCGCTCAATTAATATGGATTTTTTGTCATCCATCAATTCTAAACCAGATTCAGCTAATAAAATTTTTAAACGTGTTTTTTGATCTTCACTTAAGCTTTCCATGATTTCAACCTCACCTAAATCCACTACTATAAAATGCAAGCCTAGCTCATTAAGCACTTCTTTAACCACTATTTTACAGCGGTTACTGACCATATATTTAATATATAATTTCAAAAGATCTGTTTTTGGTGAATTCCAATAATGTAATGTAACCCTATTCAATAGATAAGTATTGTTATATTATGAGCCGATTCTTACATATTTCACGTATTTATTCATTTGTAGAGTAGAATAAAAAAATGTATGAGATAAATCATAATTAAATACAATCTATCCCACACACTTGGGGGAAAACTTAAAACGAAAATTAAAACTTATTGATTGGAGATAATGTCAATGATCACTGTTCTATTATAAAAACGTTCTTCTGGAGTACCATTTTCAAAGGGTGACATCGTTAAATCCTCGCCAAAGCCATATGTTTCAAACTGAACACCCTTTTTATTTTGTAGGGTTAAACTTCGTTTTATAATTTGCTCAACACCAACTGCGCGTTCACGAGATAAATTAAGGTTGTATTTAACTCCTCCAATGATGTCTGTATGTCCATGAATAATGACAGTATTATTATCTTGAATTAATGGGGTTATAACGTTTTGTAAAAACTCTTCATAAGATGCAATTGATTTAGATTTATCAAAATCAAAAAGTATGCTAAACCTTAATCCTATCTGTGCTGGTTTATTTATTTGAGTTAAACTTACAGAACTTAATTTCTTTACTTTTTTACCTTCAATAGTTGTTCCTAACATTGTAATACTATAATTGCCCTGTGATTTGCCACTTAAAATTGTATTTCCCGCTATATGAGCCTGATTCGCATAATATGGACCATATGTTTGAGTAGCGCCCGATTCATCTTTAATTTCCAAGTTCCATTCTCTTAATAATTCAGTTGCATTGTCAACAGTAAAGATTACATGACTGTCTAATGGGTCTTGTTGCGTAGTTAAAATTGCGACTGGTTTTAACCGAGCAGAATTATTGCCTCCAATTTGCATCAACAACTCTGGTGAATTACTTTCAATATCTACTCTTCTATCTCCTTCATGCAATAAATCTAATTCATCCACTGCACCAGGTTGTTCTGAAGGTATCATTGGCTTATCTCTTCCTTCTGTTTGAATTCTATAGGCCTCAATCCCAAATGTATATACCAAATAAGATTTTATTTTTTCAGACATCAATTTGCCTTCTGCTGGATTTTGATCTGCAGAACCTATTAATAAAATAGTGCTTTGAGGATGCACTCTCATTCGATCTCCAATAAGATTTAAAATATGATGATAAACAAATAACTGTCTTTCTGATCTTCCATTACTTAGATTCATTGGCTGAATATCTTGTAATTGATTTTCATTAAAAATTTTGGCCTCCTCAATATTCAATAAATTGTACCTAGTTGGTATATCGGTTGAACCCATATTAAAGAAAACAGCATTTCGAATTGGGAAAGTTTCTTTTACTTGACGTTTTAGTGGAATTACTTTAGGTGCGCGAACATAAAATTGTACCTCTTTTTCAACTTGAATAGTTGGAACTAAGATAATTTTTGATTGTAAAGGAGCTACAACTTTTTTAGCTGTACCTAATTTTAAAGCAATCCCTGCTCTTACAGTATAGATGGTCCAAGATTCGATGGCTCTAGGGGACTGAAAAAGATCCGTTTGAAAAGATGCAAAAGGCGATAAAGTCATTTGCGTCTCCCTTGCTTTCCCAGATAAAGGAATATCAAAGCCTATACCTAATTGTGCCGCTAGAACCGTTTTATTGATATTACCCCAGTCTGCCCTAATGTTTGACTGAAATTGTTGTTCAAAAATTAAAGCCTTATTGATATTTAGACTGATGGTTGGGCCTGTATAAAAATAAAAGGAGGACCCAAAGGGTGCTATCCTTACACTTGGCTCAAAGGTGATATAACTTAAATTGGTAGACAGGTCTGTCAAGCAATCGCATGCGCCAATTTTAGAATCAAACTTACCACCTCTATTGTCAAAGGCTGTATTTAACATGAACCCCAGGTATTTGTTTGGACGATATTCAGTTAAGATAGAGGCATAAGGCTTCACGTCTTTCCCTTTATGAAAAGTGGCAGGTGTTGTCAAAGCTGAATTTAAAACTTGTGTATTTCCACGATAGTAATTCATATTGACAGCTCCAGATGCACCAAACCACCATTTGGGTGTATTTCTTGAAATAGACTGTGCATTCAAATTAATACTTAGGAAAATAAATAAAAGCTGTTGTAATAAAAGCTTTTTATTAAACTTGATAATTGTGATCATAATTGTTTTTTTAAAAAGGTGAATTATTGGTTGTTAATGATCGTATTCACCATTGTAACAGATGATACTAATGATATTGCTCTTCCATTAAGAATCGTCTCTGCACTAGTGGCCGTGCTAGAAGCTGGAGAAGATAAAGTCACTCCAGAATTAGCAATAATCGTACCTACCATAGTTCCTCCTCCTGCATAATTAATAATAGCCGTGCTACCTACATACCAGAAGACATTTTTTGCTAGCGCACCACCAGTAAGAATAACATTCTTAACACCAGCTGGCGAACCTACAGTCAAGCTTGAAGCGGATTGGAATATCCAATATGCATTAGGGTCCCCTTGTGCGTCTAATGTTAGATCTAAGCTGGTAATTTTAAAAGTACCTCCCGCTGCAGTGTAAATTCCTGGTGCTAAAGTAAGGCCGCCTAATTCTCCTGCACCTGGATCAGTACCACCAGGTTTTGATGCAGGTGAAATACTAAGATATGCGGCAGTTGCATCATTGAATGCATTCGTGGCTGTTGTGAATGAAGTTGCAGTGCCTGGTGCTGGTGGGGCGGTAAAAATACCACCTGTTACATTACCTACATTTAAAGGTGTCTCTGTGTACACTGCACCAGAAACGCCGTCATGAAAACCAGTAATTAATGTAGAAGCCGCAGTAGTACCTATCCCTCCATTGTTAATCACCGTATGTAATCCCTGATTGGTAATGCCAGCATTGCCGCCATAAGCTCCAAAATTTGCAATCGTTCCTAATACAACTGGAGGAGGTATTGCAATAAAATTGGCTGTAATGTTTTTAGTTGAATTCATCGTCACAGTCAATGGATTTACAATACCACTTGCATCTCCACTCCATGATGTAAATGTATAACCCACATTAGGCGCAGCAGTCAATACAACTGACGCACCAGCTGCATAACTTGTTAAATTTGGATTCTTAGTGACAGTGCCATTTACTGCAGTTGTATTTAAACTATAAATTGCGGTGAAATTTGCAGTGATGTCTTTATTCGCGGTCATTTTTACGGTCAACGGATTCGTGGTACCTGTTGCATCACCACTCCATGAACTAAAAACATAAC
This sequence comes from Asinibacterium sp., assembly GCA_041303215.1. Lineage (GTDB taxonomy): Bacteria > Bacteroidota > Bacteroidia > Chitinophagales > Chitinophagaceae > Sediminibacterium. The sequence goes on from JBFYPO010000074.1 coordinate 7,232, forward strand.
CTTCATTTGGTGTTGCAGTTAATACAACTGAACTGCCGTGATTATAGGTGGTTTGTAAAGGATTTTTTTCAACAACTCCATTTAGGTTGGTTGTTTTTAAAGTGTAGGTATTTAAAATAAAATTGGCTACAAAAGTTTTATTGGCATCTAAGACAAAAGTATAATCGGCACTTGTTGAGCTAATTTCATTGGAAGGAGACATTGTCCAGTTCACAAAAGTATAGCCCGTATTTGGACTTGCTTCAATTGTAACAGAGCTGCTGGCATTATATGCACCAGACCCGATGGTACTTCCACCTGCTACTGGATTAGAGGATAACACAACTGCTAATTGAGCAGCTGCAATAGCAGAAAAGTTAGCTACAAAAGTTTTGCTAGTAGCAATATTAGCGATTTGATAAGTTGAACTTTTTGATATTTCGATTGAATTTTCCGTCCAATTAGTAAAAATAAACCCTGCTTTTGGCGAAGCAGCAATTGCCACATCATCGCCAATAGTATAGGCGCCTGTTCCGGTCGTGGTGCCTCCTAATGCTGGCATAGAGGAAAGGTTGACAGCAATTTTTCCTGGCACAACTTGTTCAAAATTTGCAATGAGCGTATGATTCCCATCTAAAGTAAATTGATCACTTGGACTTAACGATACTATATTTTTTGTAACACTATCTGTCCAATTCGCGAAAACAAAACCAGTTGTCGGAATTGCACTAATCGCAACACTTGAACCTTGTGCAAATGTACCAGCTCCCTCCACTGTGCCACTTGTGGCTGGCAATGCAAGTAAATTTAATTTTGGAATGGTTGTGAAATCGAAAACATAATCTTCGATCATTGTATTTCTAAAACTATTTGAAACTGCTTTTTTGATGGTTCCTACATAATGTACAAAAGGAAGCAGTTCAACATCAGGGGTAAACGTAAAAATAGCCGGATTACTTGTAGAAGCAATTGTACCAGCTAGGTAGGTAGCAGTTGAAACTTGTTTAATTAAAAATGTAGCCGAATTCACTGTTAATGAATCCATTGCTGTGTTAAATGTAACTGTAATTACTTTATTGTATGCGACATCAACCGCTTTATCCATTGGGTCTGTCGATAAAACCATTGGACAAATAGCTGTTTCACCTTCTGATTCCGTGGATTTTTTACATCCGAAAGCAATGGTAAATAAAACAAGTAATAAAGTCCATTTTTTTATGTTGAATGTGCAACGTCTATTTTTCATAAGATAATTTTGTAAAATTGATAAATGATGTATTTGTATTCAACATCATTTGAAAATCAAATTGCAGTGTGCAATATTTTACAAATTTATCTTAATGCCAATCGCGTATTGTTACATAACAATAGAAATGAATTACATAGTTTACTTATTTAATACCAAATAATAATAGCTAATTAATAAAACCAAGATTTTAAGTCTGCGCCCTTTGGTGCTCTAGTCTTCACTTCCTTTGCCCACTTATGAATAAACATTTGATGGTACCTTAATCTACTTATATAGTTTGGTTGGCTATGATCTCCATTCCAGCAATGTTCTGCTCTGTCACCATAATCTACTTCACAGTTACATGATGGATTTTGTAATTGTTTCAACATATCCTCTGCAGTATAGACCGCATTATTGAGGTAAAAATTATCCATGTCTCCTACATATAAATGAATTTTTCCTTTTAACTGATCTCCGATTTTTGGCCAATCTCTTTTTATGATATGCGTCAAATCATAATTTTCTTTCCAATAAGCTGCCACAGATTTATCAATTGCACCGGTATGTTTATCAAATATCCTTTTTGGATAACCATCCTCACCCATTGGTGAAAATACTGCTTCCCAAACATCATACTGATCTCCACTTCTGGCATTGGTTCCTAAAGCGAGTTCTCTTTGGTTTGTTTCTTTAATCGTTGAACTAACATGTCCAAGGTAATTTCTAAGTGCCGGTCTTGCTAATTCTTTAAAATCACTTTTTGCGTAATAAGCATTTTGATCCTCATAAATATTAATAGTAGTATAATGATTAAAATCAATTGGATCAGGGCATGCTGCATAAGCGCCATTGTATTCCTTTGGATAAAAGACTTGAACGGCTAATGCTTCCCATCCTCCAGTTGAACCACCATAAGTAAATCTTGCCCATCCTTCTCCTATACCTCTAAATTGTTTCTCTATCTCCGGAATCAATTCATACGTGATTGCATCACCATATGGACCCATATTAGCAGAATTAACTGCATACGAATCATCATAATAAGGTGTAGCATGTTGGATTTCAATCGCTAATACTCTAGGAAAATTGGGGCCTGTCCATTGTTTATAAAATTGATACGCTTCTTCTTGTTGTATTCTATTGTAGCCAGCAATTTTAAATCTTGGAATCGTATCTGGTTTCAAATTAGGATCAGGTGGAGAGGTTCTAAACCCACTAAAATTTTCAGGAAAATGTCCATGAAAAATGGCCAATGGATATTTCACATTTGGATGGGTGTCAAATCCTTCTGGCAACAAAATATGCGCTCCTAAATACATAGGTCTCCCCCAAAATTCAGTTAATAATTTACTTTGAATTTTTATATGCTTTATGTACTTAGAGTCTGCCGGTGCTGGAATTGGCGGAATGATTTGATCGATATTTAATTCAACTAAATCTGCATTCTTAGGATCATAATGAATTTTAATGGGTGTAGAATAGATGTTACCAGGTGCTAGGTTCCAATGTTGACCTTCTCCTCTATCCATTGGCAACTTTACAGTTTTGCCATTTTTTAAGTGGAAGGTTTCGTACTTATGCAATACCACTTGTACATAATAATCTCCTGCAGGCAATTGGCTTAATCTTTCTTTTGGAAAACCATACGCTTCTTCTGCCATAGTTTGTGTAGTGCCTTTTGTCCAATGATCCACATTTTTCCCAAAAACAACCTGTGTATTCAACGCGTCGCTCACTTGAAATCTTGGCTCTGAATCATTATTGTTTGAAAATAGCAACAATAATCTGCCATCAAAATTTTCGGTATGTAATTGGTCTTTGATTGTAACACGAAACATTTGTGCCTGTAGATTCATCCCTAAGAGCATAAGGATAGAAAGCATCAAATAGATTTTTACTAAAGTGGATTTCATAGCATGAATTTAAGTGAATTGATTTTTGGCGGTAAAGTATCTATTGCTTTTTAAAAATAAAGTATTTAATTCGGATGGACTTATAAATAATATTTATATTTAATCAGAAAATTAAATCAATGAAAAATAGTTTAACTGCCCTAGCATTAATTTTATTTGTTGGTGGAATTAAAGCACAAACTCCCGAAGAAAATTTAACTAAATTAGGTATAGCATTGCCCCCCACTTCTGCACCTGTAGCGAATTATGTAAAATTTGTTAGAACAGGCAACCTCATTTACTTTTCTGGAACAGGCCCAACTAAAGCGGATGGCAGTATGGTAAAAGGCAAACTTGGTAAAGACCTAAGCATAGAAGAAGGGATTGCTGCTGCCCAATTAACTGGCATTCAACTAATTTCTAGTTTAAAATATGCTTTGGGTGATCTAAATAAAGTGAAAAGAATTGTAAAAGTATTGGGGATGGTCAATTGTACGCCTGACTTTGAGGATCAACCAAAAGTAATCAATGGATTTTCTGATTTAATGGTGGCGGTTTTTGGTGAAAAAGGGAAACACGCAAGGTCTGCTGTTGGCATGAATGCACTACCTTTTAATATGGCAGTTGAAATTGAAATGATTGTAGAAATAGAAGTTATGCCCTCTAGATAAGCTTATCCTCTTTAATAATTTGTTCCTTTTGCCTATATAGGAACATTTTAAGTTTAAAAAAGACATTTTGAGGTGAAATCAAATAGTAGTTTTAGCTGCACATTGAAAGACAATGTATTGCTTAATTCATCAAAAAAGAATAAAAATGAAAAAAAACATCTTTTTAAGCTTAGCCCTAACTGCTTTATTGGCAAGCTGTTCTCAAACTCCTAAGACAGCATCTATTGAAGGTGTATACAGTATGGACCAGGCTGTTATTTCAGACGGAACTACTGAAACAGTCAATTTAGCTGCTGAAGGAAATACACAATTTAAAATGTATACTCCTGAATCCTACTTTTTTATCTATCAAGGAAAAGATGCTTCAATTGGATTCGGTGTAGGTGCTTACACATTTGCAGATGGCAAAGTAGTAGAAACTAATATTTTCAACACAAATACACTAGATTCTACTCAGGTAGCAAATCTAGAGATTACACAAACTGAAAAAGGCTATACACAGTCTATCCCAGAATTTCTAATGAATGGTACAAAATGGAGCTTGAAAGAAACTTATAGTACTATTGCAGCATCTGGTACTTCTCAATTAGATGGCGTATGGCACCAAACAAAAAGCATCAATGTAACTGGACAAGATTCTGTTGTCAACACCTACAATGAATATAAAATATACCAGGCTGGTCATTTTATGTGGGCTGCTAGATTCTTAGCTGATACAACAAGCACTACTTATTCTAAAGCAATAGGACATGGTACATTTACACTAAATAATAATGACCTAACAGAAGATTTAACTTTCACTAGTAACAAATCTTGGGCTGGCAAATACTCTATTCCAGTGACATTCAATGGCACAGATGAGTTTACTCAAACAATCGTTGATACAGTAAATAAAGTAACAAGTATCAAGACTTACAAGCGTGTAAGCAAGTAATAAATGTTTTAAGTTTGGTTCTATAAAAAAGGCCCGGGCAATTTTGCCTGGGCCTTTTTTATATTCAAGTATTGCTTTATTGTAATAAAGAAGCCATATTAGTTGGGTCGTACACCAACCACTCTTCAACTATTTTACCGTCTTTGTTAAATAAATTAGCTTGGAACATTACTACATCCACCGACTTATCACCCTTTGTAAAAGTTGCAGTTAAATAAGTATACACATAATCCCCTTGGTTGCCGTCTTTGAAATTAAAATGACTGCTCCACATTGCATAGTCGTCTTTTACCTTAGCTTTAATTCCAGCAGCAATAAAGCCTTGTTGTAAAGCAACATTCTCTGTTAAGTTTGTTAATTTACCATTATCATGAAACTTCGCAGAATCTGCATATTTAGTTACATAACTAGCTGTATCGTAATTCTCTAGGTCTTTAAAAGTGGCTTTAATTTGATCCATATGCGCAGTAGAGTCATAATTAAAACCAAATTGATGTGGATCAGCTGTTGTGGTGCTATTTTCACCCTTTTGAGTACATGCAACTACCGAAATGGCAATCATAGCCAAGAATACAATTTTTTTCATAATGTTTGTTTTAATGAATGAATAGCTAAAAAACGAAATACTTGACTTACAATGTATTATAATCCTTAAAAGGATGTTCCTTTTAAGGATTATGGAACAAATTGAACCGATATACGGTTTCAGGAACATAGATAAAAATAGACCTAATTCTATTTTTTGCAACCCATTTTAACTATCTTGACAACTAAACATCAAGTAATCAGAGCTTTATGGCTATTTTGTTTCCTCTTTTTGGCATATTCACTTCCTTTATCTTAGTCTACTATTTAAGTTCATTAAATAGATCTAATATTTTTCTAGCACTCTTCTTCTTATGTTGTAACCTAGTTGTAATGGTCTATTATGGCCTACATTTTACCAAAGACTTATTTTGGGAAGGTGTTTCTTTTGTGCATTGGCTGCCATTATCCTACCTACTTGGCCCTTTGTTGTTTTATTATGTTAAAACAACCATGGCAGATAACAATAAGCTTCAAAAATGGGATTGGGTACATTTAATCCCTGCATTTTTGACGATTATAAATTGTCTTCCATTTACCAGTTTGCCCTTTGAACAAAAAGTACGCATTGCCCATGAAATTGTCAATATTACAGAAGACTATTCTCTTGATTTTTTGTTTGCCTCTTTTGAGTTCATCTTGTTCTCGAGATCTGCACATTTATTATTGTATGCAATAGGCTCCCTTGCTTATTTTTTCATACATAGTAAAAACACCTTTAAAAAATTCAATCGACTACCTTCCAATCATACCGTTTTAACAAAATGGTTTTTATTGCTTTGTGGTATACAAATAGTAATTGGGATCAATAGTATTGGCCATATGTTTACCGTTTATGGTTACCATTTTTCGATACTAGGTATTCCGTCCACTGTGGTTTTTTCGGAAAAGTATTATTTTGAAATTTGTGGAGGGGGATTTTTCTTACAAAATATTTTCTTGTTTTTATTCCCTAAAATCCTTTATGGTAATGTATCTTATACCATTGAAGAAGGGAAAGATAATATCATTGACGAGCTGAAATTAAGTATGCCCAAGAAAGTAAAGGAGTCGGTAAGTACACAAGACTTTGAGCAAACAATAAATGAGTATTTGATTGGGGCGCCTTATATACAAAAGGAATTTACTTTATCTCAAATGTCTTTTGACTTAAAAATTCCAGAAAGAACCTTATCAGTTTATTTTAATAAAGCGTTGAACTTAACCTTCAGTGAATGGAGAAAACACCTAAGAATAGATTACGTATGTAAGATGATTGAAGCTGGAGAGTCTAAAAATATAACGATTGAAGCAATCGCTTCAAATGCAGGATTTGCATCAAGGTCTAAATTTATTGACGCCTTTAAAGAGCGAAAGGGAGTAACCCCTTCCGCTTTTATAAAATCTATGGCTGCTAAAGAAGCTTAACGAGCCATCAAGCCTAATTGTCTAAAGAATTCAAGGTTGTCCATGAAATCTTGCTCTTCTGTGATTTTACCATTTACAATTGTAGCAATGGTACAACCGATTACATCTACCTCTTTATTAGTGGCAGGTATGCCAAAGAAGTTACCTGTATGCTTTCCTTTGAAATTCCAGTATTTTACCACTTTGTTCCCCTGAGCAATAGATTCTTTCACGGTAAATTGACGATTAGAAAAACCACTGATATAGTTTGCATAATAGGCAATACAATTGGCCTTGCCCATAGTGGCAGGACTAGTGTGTAGCATCGCATTCTCTGCATAAGCTGTATCTAGAACATTAATGCGGCCTTCGTTAATAACGACATCCCAAACACGATTGTATTCTTTCATGTTTTTAGTGGCATCGTCTAATTTTTGAGCCGATACAGCTGTAGCTGTTAATGTACATAATGCCATTAAGCATATAAACATTTTTTTCATGTTGGAGTTTGTTTGATGAAATTCAAATCTATCCTAAAGCAAATTCAGAAAAAATATATGAAAGCTTAAATTTGTTCCAAATTGCCTAGAAGGAACGAAAATAGGAGTGTTCCAAATTCGCTTTTGGTTTAACTAAATGAAAACTAATGTTTTACAAAATATCAATAAAGGATAATTGAATAAATTTGTTACTTTTAACAAAATCAGAGATTGGATCAATCCGTTCAAATAAGAATCGCCAATAAGGAAGATGCGGCAAATATTGCTAGCTACTATTGTGGTAGTTACGATATACTTTAAACAATAGACTAATTAAATTATGAAAATATTTATTCAGTTAATCGCAATTTTGCTTTTGGCTATTAATACTATTAGCGCACAGTTTAATAGTTATTCTACTTTAAATCAAGGATTTAAAGTTATCCCTCTTGGTGTAAAAGGTGGGCTAGACGAATCAAATCTTTCGGCTTATTTAGTGGCCGCCAATGGAAGCGATCAGTTTATATGCTTGGATGCAGGCACTATTTATAAGGGACTAGAAATGGCGATTGATAAAAAATTATTCAACGAGTCTAATCCAAGTATCGTACAGCAGAAAAAAATAAATAGTTATTTTATTTCTCATGCCCATTTAGACCATACGGCAGGCTTGATCATGAACTCCCCAAATGATGCTCCAAAAAAAATATATGGTTTACCATCCGTCTTACAAGTTTTTAAAAATAATTATTTCACCTGGTCTGCATGGGC
>JBFYPO010000075.1:0-4675 GCA_041303215.1 Asinibacterium sp.
TATTGTCTTCCAGAGCTTTCCGTCAAAATGAGTTAAATCTTCTAAAAAGTGTCTTAATAATTGGAGGAAGCTTTCTTTAACTTCTACATTTTCCTGTCCACATTGCTGGCAAAATCTGCCTACCACCTGCGTACCGCAGTTAAGACAATCTTTGGCTATTCTTTCTTTTAAATGTGACATATGGGTGCTAAGATACGTTTAAATATTTTTTTGTTTAACCCTTTGAAAATCTATTCTTAGACCTATAAGTATCCGTTTGTGCATGGCAATTTGGACACAATAGTCGTAAATTAGTTAGCGCATGATTAATTCTATTTCCATCGATATGATCTAACTCTAAATTAAGCTGCTTATTATTCCAAGAATCAATCCCGCAAATGGCACATTTATGAATGAATATCCCCTCTTTTAAAAGCCTATTCTTTAATTTATAAGTTTGAAATTGAGGATGATCTCCAGATAATATTTTATCTAAATCAAATTTTACAGGTGTTTTCTTTTTACCTCCTTTTAAACCTTGATTAGGACGATAACAACCATATAAAAGAGCAAGTCTTTTTAGTGTATTAAAGTGAATATTTAAAGTAGCAGCTGCTTCCGACATGGAAGAACTAACTAAACAAACCTCTATGAGATGTGATTGGGGGATCTGGGCTTTCATACTTTAAGTTAACAAAAAAGCCTCTCACTTTCGTGAGAGGCTTTGTGCCTCAGGCGGGAATCGAACCCGCACTCGCGTTGCGGCGAACAGGATTTTCTTACTACTATGGTTTTCACCACCCACTACTGGTTTGTAGTCTGGACTATGCCTTCACCTTATCTTGCGATTTAGGTGCTCCGTGTCTAGTCTCTACACGTTCCCTTTCGGGCTTCGCTCGGTATTCCCATTTAAAAGGGTTCGCCGAATTTACGGAGTTCTACATCTTCAATTTCTCGAAGTGCACTCAAATTTTGCTCATCTAAAGAACAATGTCTAAGTCCTGCGTGTCTACCAGTTCCACCACCAAGGCGTCTGTTACAGACTTAAAAAAAATCCCGTCCGAAGAACGGGATTTTTGAGCGGAAGACCAGGCTCGAACTGGCCACCCCGACCTTGGCAAGGTCGTGCTCTACCAAATGAGCTACTTCCGCTTGAACAAGAACTAATTTTTGGAGTGCGAAAATAAGGAATCAACACACACCAACAAAATTTTTTTCTATTTATATTCTGGTTTATACTGAGAACTTGTGTTCACTTCTACTTCTGGCTTTTCAAATCCAGAACTAAACAGCTTTGTACAATTTCCTAAAACCAATGATAATAGTGCGAAAACAGATACATAAAAGATAAATCTTGAAGAACTTACCCAGTTCTTAGTGATGTCTTTCTCTGTTGATGTTTCTTGGATTTCTTGTGCCATAGTAATTTTATTACGAGTGCAAAAATAACAACAAGTTCTTAATAATGAGCCTGTTTGGTGACAATTTTATCAAATTCTTGCCTGTTTTTTACAAAGTATTGAAAAACCACTGAACCAGGATAGACACCCCCTAAGGTTGCCAAAGGTTTGGGACCTTTGGATCTGTGGACTTTTCCCTTCAGCCAATAGCCTATTACAGCGAAATGGGCTTTAGCAATTGCTGTAAAAAAATACCTATCCCCACTTAATAATCCCTTCCATGCAGACAATCCATCTAAAGCAAATCGAAGGGGTATTTTCCAAATTAATTCCTGTAAAGGCAGGTTTTTACTGAGCATGATGAGGTTGTTCCTAAAGTTCAAATACACTTTTCTCCCCCCTCTTGGCAATGTACCTGCTCCTACATGGTAGACCACTGCATTCGGACATGCGTACAATTCATAGCCTGCTAATTGCATACGCCAGCAAAGATCAATTTCTTCTTGATGCGCAAAAAAGGAAGCATCAAAACCACCTAATGCATGAAACAAATTTGAACGAATCATCATGGCAGCACCAGAAGCCCAAAAAATGCGCTCATTTTGATTGTACTGCCCATTATCTTGCTCACACACATCAAACACCCTGCCTCTTGAAAATGGGTAACCTAAACTATCTATCCATCCCCCACTTGCTCCAGCATATTCAAAACAAGTTGGTGCCTTATGTGCTAAAATCTTAGGTTGACAAGCGCCAATTTTTTCATTTGATTCCATTAATTCAACCAATGGATCCACCCAAGATGGGTCAACCGCAACATCTGAATTCAATAAAATATAATAAGCAGCATTTACTTGTTTTAATGCCCAATTGTATCCTCCTGCGAAACCCTCGTTGGTTGAATTTTGTATTACTTTAACCGTTGGAAATTCAGCCGCCAATAAGGTTAAAGAATCATCCGTTGAACCATTGTCAGCAACGACTACTTCTTTATGCTCGTAGGTAGTCGCCAACACAGAGGGCAAAAATGTCCTCAAATAATGAGCACCATTATAATTTAAAATAACAATTGATACGAGCGGTTTCAAAGCGAATTTATTTATGCGAATGTAAGTCCAATTATGGGAAAATTGAGTAAAAACCCTATCTTAGAGCCATGATAAAGGCAAATTTCTTATTTTCTAATTTAGATTTTCTGAACCATCCCTTGGGGTAAGATCAATTGAATTCTATTTCGTTTCAAAAGTCAATTTCAATAACAATTGACCCATCTGTTTTTATCCTTTTAATTTAAAAAAAATATTGCATGTCAACAACACTCCAAACGAGTGCAAATACTGCTAAGTATATTGCCCTCGAAGACCAATATGGTGCCCATAATTATCACCCAGTTCCTGTCGTACTTGAAAAAGGGGAAGGAATCTACTTATATGATGTAGATGGTAAAAGATACTTCGATTTTTTAAGTGGTTACTCTGCAGTGAATCAAGGCCATTGTCATCCTGAAATTATTAAAGCCTTGACTGAACAAGCACAAAAATTAACGCTCACCTCTAGGGCTTTTTATAATAATCAATTAGGGGTGTATGAAAAATACATCACCGAATACTTTGGTTATGATAAAGTGTTGCCCATGAACACAGGTGTTGAAGGTGGAGAAACCGCTATTAAATTAGCAAGAAGATGGGGGTATGCAGTCAAAGGCATCCCAGAAAATCAAGCCAAAGTGATTTTTGCAGAAGGTAACTTCTGGGGAAGAACTTTAGCAGCCATCTCCTCTTCAACTGACCCAAGTAGTTTTAAAGGTTTTGGGCCATATATGCCTGGATTTGGACTTGTTCCTTATAATGATTTAGCAGTTTTAGAAGATGTCTTAAAAGATCCTACAGTAGCTGCATTCATGGTAGAACCCATCCAAGGTGAAGCGGGTGTTGTGATTCCAACAGAAGGCTACTTGAAAGGTGTACGTGATTTGTGTACCAAATACAATGTCTTATTTATTGCGGATGAAATTCAAACAGGTTTAGCAAGAACTGGCACCATGCTGGCTTGCGATCACGAAAATGTTAGGCCTGATATTTTAATCTTAGGAAAAGCATTAAGTGGAGGTACGATTCCTGTTGCTGCAGTGTTAGCAGACAACGAAATCATGTTGCAAATTAAACCAGGCGAACATGGTTCTACCTATGGTGGCAATCCACTTGCTTGCGCCGTTGCCATGAAAGCTTTGGAAGTAATTAAGTCTGAGAAAATGGTGGAGAATGCCTTTAAAATGGGAGAAATATTAAGAGCAGAATTGGCTAATTTAAATTCGCCTTATGTGGCATCCATCAGAGGACGTGGATTGTTAAATGCAATCGTAATCAAACATGAAAATCCTGAGGCTGCATGGGACTTATGTTTATACTTAAAAGAATTAGGGATATTAGCAAAACCTACTCACGGAGATAAAATTAGATTTGCCCCACCATTGATTATCAATGAAGCTCAGATTAAAGAGGCGGTTCAATTGATAGGAAAAGGTCTTGAGCAATTAGCAAAAAAATAAGTCATCTACTTTTATAAATAAATAGCCCTCCCAAAAAGAGGGTTATTTTGTTTTTAGCTTAGGCAAAAAAGTCATGATTAATATACCTACACTCAACACAACACATGCATACAATGCCCATTGCTTTTGAGGACACTCCCCCATGGCACAAGTAGACAAGACTAAAAAATTACGGATACTCCAAGCCAGTAACAATGCAGCCCAAGCCATGTTGAAACGTTTTACATTGATAGATGGTATGGCAAAAAATAAAATCGCCAAGATACCTATGTAAAATAAAAACTTTCCTGATTGTCCAAAATTAGTCGCTCCCGCATCCCATCCTGTCACCACCCAGTTTTTACTTTCAATCACTACAAAAGGTTGTGTGGTACAGAAAAACAATAATAAGGTTAGGATAATACCAATGGTTTGAGAATGTTTCATGGTGCAAAAATAGATAGAAATTTATAAGTTACCCAAAGCCTTTCAACAAATCGCTTCGGATAGTCAGCTCATTGAATTCGCTGCCTTCCGCTTCGACAATCTCACTTTACCCAAAGCCTTTCAACAAATCGCTTCGCTCTTTGTTGGCTTTTTTAATACTCGTCAGCTTACGAAAGCGAGCTTTCGACGCTGTCTCGCATTAAAAAAGCCTCTCACTTTCGTGAGAGGCTTTGTATCGAGGTCCCGAGCGGATTCGAACCGCTGTAGAAGCTTTTGCAGAGCTCTGCCTAGCCACTCGGCCACAGGACCCTTTTGGGACGCG
>JBFYPO010000076.1:0-6863 GCA_041303215.1 Asinibacterium sp.
ACTATCTCCCCCGATACCTTAGCTATAGAAGCATTTGAACTAATGAAAGCACATGACATTAGTCAATTGATTGTAGAAGATAAAGGACAATATAAAGGCATGATCCACATGCACGATTTAATGAAAGAGGGGATTTTATAAACTATTTTTATGCAAAACAAGAATCACTATGTAGCCATCATGGCTGGAGGTATTGGAAGTCGTTTTTGGCCGATGAGTAGAACTGCTTATCCTAAACAATTCTTAGATGTATTGAATACTGGAAAAACATTGGTGCAATGGACTTACGAGCGTTACGCAAAATTTATACCAGCAGAAAATATTTACATTGTTACTTCAGACGAATATGTTGACATTGTCAAAACGCAATTGCCCCAATTACCTATAGCAAATATATTGGCTGAGCCTAGCAAAAAGAATACAGCCCCTTGTATCGCCTATATCTCTTTTAAATTGGCGCAATTAAATCCAGATGCAAAATTAATCGTTGCCCCAAGTGATCATTTGATTCTTGAAGAAGAGCGTTTTCAAGCAATTGCTTTACAAGCATTAGATTTTGTTGAAAATATAAAAGCCTTAGTCACATTAGGCATCCAACCAACGCATCCAAATACTGGATATGGTTATATTCAATACGAAGAACTCGAAGTAATAAAAGGCGTATATAAAGTAAAAACTTTTACAGAAAAACCTGACCTTGAAATTGCAAAGACTTTTCTAGCTAGTGGTGATTTTTTATGGAACGCCGGTATTTTCGCATGGAAAGTAAGTTCCATTTTGGCTGCTTTTGAAAAATACCAGCCAGAAATGTATGAATTGTTTGATCAAGAAAAAATGCATTTCAATACCCCAGAAGAAGAGCATGCCATACAAAGGATCTATCCTCAATGTATCAATAGCTCAATCGATATTGCCATCATGGAAAAAGCAAACAATGTGTACGTAATGCCTTCCTCTTTTGGATGGAGCGACTTAGGTACATGGAACAGTGCTTATGAGAATATGGAAAAAGATTATTTAGATAATGCTGTAGCTTCAGATAATGTAATTGTGATAGACGCTACAAAATGTATGATCAATTCTCCTAAAGACAAATTAGTGGTGGTGCAAGGATTAGATGACTTTATCGTTGTCGATACGAAAGATGTATTATTGATTTGTCACAAGGAAAAAGAACAATCCATAAAAGAATATGTGGCAGAAGTAAAACGTAACAAAGGCGATAAATATATCTAAAATGCCTATCTTAGAGAGGTTAGGTTATTGCTTGTAAAATAAAAGACCCCCGTTATGGCAACAATTATCAGTGGCACAGGCAGTGTCATACCTCCCATTGTAAAATCCAATCAAGATTTTATTGAGCATTCATTTTATGATGAACAAAGTGAACTCATTAAAACACCTAACCAAGAAATTGTCGAAAAATTTAAAGGCATTACAGGTATTGTTGAAAGAAGGTATGCCGATAGCAATGTCAACACCTCCGATCTCGCCACAGCAGCCGCTAAGTTAGCCATCGAAGATGCAGGTACTGATCCAGAAACCATTGATCAAATTATTGTTGCACATAATTTCGGAGATGTAATTGCGGGCACGATTCAATCTGACGCCATCCCGTCTATTGCATCCAGGGTAAAACATAATTTAGGTATTGTCAATCCGGCATGTGTTGCTTATGATATTTTATTTGGTTGTCCAGGATGGATTCAAGGTGTAATTCAAGCAGATTCATTCATTAAATCTGGCATGGCAAAAAAATGTCTAGTGATAGGTGCTGAAACATTGAGTAGGGTGGTTGACGACCACGATAGAGATAGCATGATCTTTAGTGATGGGGCTGGCGCGAGTATGCTAGAACATTCCGAAGATCCGAATCAAGGAATCTTATCCTTTAGTGTACAAAGTCATTGCAATGATGAAGCCTATTTTTTATACCTAGGTAAATCTTATGATCCAGCAGCGGGTGATGCAACAAGGTATATCAAGATGAAGGGACGTAAAGTGTATGAATATGCCATGAAAAATGTACCCATTGCTATGAAAGCTTGTATCGAAAAAGCGGGTGTAGACATCCATGAGGTGAAAAAGTTCTTTTTACACCAAGCCAATGAAAAAATGGATGAAGGATTTATAAAGGCTTTGTACAAGCTTTATGATATTAAAGAAATACCTGCAGACATCATGCCCATGAGTATACATGAGTTGGGGAATAGTTCTGTAGCTACCATTCCCACATTATACGACCTAGTGCATAAGGGAAAATACAATGAACATCAACTGCACAAAGGCGATGTGGTCGTTTTTGCATCAGTTGGAGCAGGTATGAATATCAACGCAATCTGCTATCGATTATAAAAGGTCTAGTACCCTCTTTCGTTGCTGCCTTCAATAAAATTGAGGTAAGCTTTGTTGCAGACTTTATTTCCGCCAGGGGTTGGATAATTGCCCGTAAAATACCAGTCGCCCGTATTCGTAGGGCAACATGCATGTAAACCCTCTACAGTTTGATAAATCACTTCTACAGGAATTTGAATATTGTCTGGGGTAATCAATTGTGCAATTTTATCAGAAATTTCTTCTGTTGTAAATGGTTTATATAATTCGCGTACCACATTTTCTGTATGTAACTCGTTACTGCTTTCTAAGGCCTTGATTTTTTGATATACCGCTTCCATCACTTGCTCCATGCCTCTTTCTTTTAATAAAGCAATAACAGCTTTAAAGGCAATAAAGTCACCCATCTTGCTCATGTCTATACCGTAACAATCAGGATACCTTATTTGCGGGGCAGAGGAAACAACAATAATTTTTTTAGGACCCAATCTTGATAGCATTCTAATAATGCTCTCTTTTAGTGTTGTCCCTCTAACAATACTATCATCTATCACCACCAAAGTATCTTCGTTTCTTCTCACTGTACCATACGTAATATCATAAACGTGCTGCACCATCTCATTGCGGTTGGCATCTTCTGTAATGAAGGTCCTTAGCTTAACGTCTTTGATGGCAATTTTTTCTTGGCGAATTTTACGATTCACCATTTGCTCTAACTTTTCAGCATCTACATCGCTCCCCCAACTTAATATACGCTCTACCTTAATGGCATTCAAATATTCTTCCATTCCTTTTACTAAACCATAAAAAGCTACTTCTGCTGTATTTGGAATGTAAGAGAAGATGGTATTCTTTAAATCCTTTTCGATTCTATCTAAAACTATTTTACTTAAGTAATGACCTAGTGCAATACGTTCTCTGTAAATTTTTTCATCCCCACCTCTAGAGAAATAAATACGTTCAAAAGAACAAGCTCTTCTTTCTTTTGGCGCAATAATTTGTTCAATACTGTAACCGCCTTTGTCATCTACAATTAAAGCAGTACCCGGCATTAATTCATGTACTTCATTCTCTCCTACATTAAATGTTGTTCTTATAGCCGCTCTTTCACTTGCAGCCACAATCACTTCACCGTCTATATAATAGTATGCAGGACGTATGCCATGCGCATCTCTCATTACAAAACTATACCCATTGCCCACTAAACCTCCAATGGTAAAACCTCCGTCAAACATAGGGACAGCTTGCTTTAAAACTTCAACGATATTTGGACTATTAGGATTTTTGGATTCTTCTTTCACTAAAAAATGGTGAATCACTTCCATCATTGCTGCTAAGTCACTTTGCTTTTCAAAAGGACCTGGTTCATGCTGGATCTTCTTGAACAATTCATCTGTATTCACCAGGTTGAAATTACCCGCTAGCGCAAGGTTTTTTCCTGGAACTAAATTTTTCTTGATAAAGGGATGGCAAAACTCCACATTATTTTTGCCCTGTGTACCATACCTTAAATGCCCTAACAACAATTCACCCATAAAAGGAAGGTGGCCTTTCATTAAACCTGGATGTTTGGTAATATCTGGTTGGAATTTTTCTAATTCTTGAATTTCTTGACCTACTTTAAAAAAAAGATCCGCGATGGGTTGTTGTGCACTGCTTCTTAATCTATATAAAAATGGATTGCCTGCTTCTATATCTAGTTTCACAGTGGCAATCCCGGCACCGTCTTGTCCTCGGTTGTGTTGCTTCTCCATCAAGAGGTAGAGCTTATTCAACCCATAAGTCACTGAACCTTTATGTTGAAGATAGTACGATAAGGGTTTTCTTAACCTGATGAATGCTAAGCCACACTCGTGTTTAATCTCGTCGCTCATAATGAAGTTTCTAGAATGTTTTTTCCTTTACAATTGCATTAGCCACTTTAGTCCAATCCGTCAATTCTTTGCAGGCCTGGAAATCATTGTCTATAAATACATAGTAATTGGGGACTCTTTCTTTGAACCAAGACTCAAGCACTTTAGATTTTTTTTCTTCTAAAGCCCTTACTGATACTCGATTGTAATCTTCCTTTAAATTCTCTTTATGCGGTGCCGTTCTTTCTTTGTAATACACAATACGAACAGTTTTTCTTCCACGATCATCCACATAAACTTGTGGTTCAGAGATGTCACCTGGCTTCATATTTTGAATTAAAACCACCATCTCTTTGTCTAACTGATCCAAGTTGATATAGGTAGACCCGTCGCGCCCTGTTACTGCACCACCACTAAACTTGCTAGATTCGTCGTCACTGAATTTATTCACTGCTTCTCCAAAACTTGTCTTGCCAGCTAATACGGCAAGTCTCACGCTGTCCAGTATTTTTTTGGTTTCATTTATTTCATCGTTTGTGATAGGAGGGATTCTTAAAATGTGTTTTACCACAGCCTCGTCGCCAGATCTTGAAATCAATTGTATAATATGGTAACCAAATTTAGATTTAACCGGCGCGGAAATTTGTCCTTCTTTTAATCTAAAAGAAGCAGCCATAAATGCAGGGTCAAATTCTCTCACATTTCTGTTTAAACTAAATTGACCGAGATTTTCTTTTGAACTTGGATCTTCAGAATATAATTTAACCAATTGGTCAAATTTATTCACCCCGCCTTCTACCTGCTTTCGGTATTCAAGCATTTGTTGAATCACATATTCTTCGATATCACGATTCGCCTTTGGATGCATGATGATTTCGGCAATCTGAACTTCACTTTCATATAAAGGCAAACTGTCTAATGGAATTTTTGCATAAAACGCTTTCACCTCATTCGGTGTAATTTTCACTTTGTCTACGATCTTAGTTTGCATTTCTTCTGCCAAGCGCTGCTCTCTAATCATCGTTCTAAAATCGTCTTTTAATTGAAATATGCTTCTTCCAGCTACTTCTTCAAGTACTTCTTTAGATCCAAACTGTTGAATGAAATTTCTTATACGACCATCGATTGCATTTTCTACTTCCTCCTCGGTTACTAGAATTGAATCTTTTTCTGCTTGTAAAACTAAGGCCTTACGAATTAACTGACCTTCAATTACCTGACATGCTGTAGGTAATTCAATATTTTCTTGGCCTTGCGCTTGTCTTTTATAATCCGCAATAGCATTGTCGACATCGGAACGCAAAATGTATTTATCACCTACTGTGGCAACAATTTTATCTGCTAATACTTTTTTGATTTGTGCAGAAGCACTACTTGCAGAAGCAAGTATAATAATGGCAAATACAAAGCGAACTATTTTCATCAAATATGAATTAAGGGGCTAAGTTCCGATAGTCAGGGCGATGCCCCAACTATCAAATCTTAATATTTTTATAAAGTACGTTTAACTTCTTCTTCTTCAAATGCCTCTACAATATCGCCTGGTTTCAAATCGGCAAAGTTCTTAATGGTTAAACCACATTCCATATTTGAAACTACCTCTTTCACGTCGTCTTTAAAGCGTTTCAAGCTACCTAATTCAGCTGCTTGACCTTCGCCTCTTGGGAACTCAACGATACCGTCACGGATAATACGTATTTTACTATTTCTACTTAATTTACCATCCAATACATAACATCCAGCAACAGTGGCTTTGTCGAACTTATACACTTCTCTTACTTCTACGTTAGCAACAATCTTCTCTTGTATTTTTGGCTCCAACATACCTTCCATCGCACTCTTGATTTCGTCAATCGCGTTGTAGATAATGGAGTACATTTTGATCTCTACGCCTTCTGTTTCAGCTAAGCGACTTGCTTGCATACTTGGACGAACGTTGAAACCAATGATGATTGCATCAGATGCAGCAGAAAGCAATACATCAGATTCAGAAATCTGACCCACTCCTTTCAATACCACTCTAATGGCAATTTCTTCGGTAGATAATTTTTGTAAGGAATCACTCAAAGCTTCTACAGAACCATCCACGTCACCTTTGATGATGATGTTTAATTCTTTAAAGTTACCCAAAGCTAAACGACGACCAATCTCATCTAATGTAATATGTTTTCTAGTTCTTAAACCTTGCTCTCTTAATAATTGAGCACGTTTAGTTGCTAATTCTTTTGCTTCCGCTTCGTCATCATATACTTTGAATTTCTCACCTGCTTGAGGTGCGCCATTCAAACCTAAGATAACCACTGGTGTAGATGGAGGCGCTACTTCGATGCGTTGATTACGCTCGTTGAACATCGCTTTCACACGACCATAAAACTGTCCAGATAAAATCAAGTCACCTTGACGTAAGGTTCCGTTTTGTACCAATATAGTGGCTACATAACCGCGTCCTTTATCTAAAGAGGCTTCAATAATTGTACCTGTTCCCTCTCTATTAGGATTGGCTTTTAAATCTAAAATTTCAGATTCTAATAATACCTTCTCTAATAAAGCATCTACATTCAAACCTTGTTTTGCAGATAATTCTTGGTTTTGGAATTTACCACCCCAAGCTTCTACTAATATATTCATTTGAGATAACTGCTCGTAAATCTTTTGAGGATTCGCGCCGTCTTTATC
>JBFYPO010000077.1:0-10281 GCA_041303215.1 Asinibacterium sp.
TGTATCTTGACTGGAAAACCTTCTACACAAAGAGTTTTATTTGCTCGTGCCTATTAGTAGTTAAGCAACTTACCTCATGCGTCAAAAGCCTATCCCCCCAGCACTCACTCCTTTTTTAGAAGGTAAAGTATTGTTGATCGATAAGCCATTACAATGGACTTCTTTTGACATGGTTAAAAAGGTAAGGTGGCTCACCAAGATTATGAAAGTGGGTCATGCAGGCACACTGGATCCATTGGCAACAGGGTTGTTGATTATCTGTACTGGAAAATTTACAAAACAGATCAACGACTATATGGGGATGAAAAAAGAATACACAGGCAGTTTAGTGCTTGGCGCTACCACCGCCTCCTATGATTTAGAACAGCCCCCAGAAAATTTCAAATCAATTGATGCAATCACAGCAGCTGCCATTCAAGAGGCAAGTGTTCCATTTATAGGTACCATCTTTCAATATCCTCCACAACATTCTGCGATAAAAAAAGATGGTAAAAGATTGTATGAATCAGCACGTCAAGGTATCGAAGTGAAAGTAGATCCAAGACAAATTACGATTGAAGCTTTTGAAATCACGAAAATTGACTTACCAACAGTGGAGTTCAGGGTCGTTTGTTCAACAGGTACTTATATCAGAAGTTTAGTGCACGATTTTGGCCAGGCGCTTGGTGTTGGCGCTTACATGAGCAGTCTTAGAAGAACGAAAATAGGAGAATTTGATGTTCAGGACGCCATGCAATGGGAAGCATTAGAAAAAGAAATCAATCAATTGTTAGAAGGGTAGGCCAATACCAAATTGCCAAGCATAGTTATTGACTTTAAGTCCGTTTGGTTTTACTTCTGTCCATTTTAAATCACTGAAATTCAACCAGCCGTTATTGTACAATCTAGTTGGATCTTTCATTTTCATAGCATAGTCGATGCGTATGATAAAATAATCAAAATCTAAACGCAATCCAGCGCCTATACCAATTGCAAGGTCTTTGTACAATCTGTCGAATTTAAATCCTGCATTGATATCATTACCCAAGTCTCTAGCGTTCCAAATATTACCCATATCAGCAAATAAGGCAGAACCAATTTTGTAAGAACCAAACTGTACTAAATTGAAACGATATTCAAAATTGGCTTCTAATTGAACGTCCCCAAATCGATCAAAATTAATCCTTTGTGCACTGGTGTCATAAAAGGTAGAACTACCTAAACCCAATTGTCTTAAACCCCATGCACGCATACTATAAGGACCACCAGCTGTAAATTGTTTAAAGAATGGAAGTTGCCCACTTAAGCTAGGATTGTTACTATAATTATTGCCCCATCCACCCATCAGTCTCCATGCAATTTCTGAATTTTTTAAGGTATAAGTGGATCTATATTCAGCTTCTAATTTTAAATAACGATACATGGATTCATTGAATCGATTTATAAGTCCTAAAAGACCACCTGCTTCCTCGATGCCTAGTCTTAAATAATGTTGATGTTGCTGATTAGTAGAAGAGGGGCCGATTTTAGTAAAAGTAATTTGCTGACTTACAATATTGCCTTCGTTAAAAGAAGACCTTAAGAATGGATTTAATATAAGTAAGCTATCCAGCTTTGAAAATTTATTCAACTGGTATAACTCAATATTCAATGGACGATACTGGATGACTTGTTCTTTACCCTGCTTCATTCGTTTCCATTCATACCCCCAATTGGTGGTAAAAGATTTCAATTGATAATAATCTAGCCTGTCCATGTAAGCACTATATAAAGAAAAATTGGTCTTTACATTTTGACTTGCCTTTGATTCTTTTTTTACAAAAGGGAATAATAAATTAGGAAAACTATAAGTCTGTCCAAGATTCCACAATAGGGTTTGAGTCAATCGTTCGGCACTGTTTAAATTTAATTCTACACCTAATCTTAAACTCGTGATAGAAGGGATGGCTTTGCGTTGTACGTTTTTGTCTTTGTAAGTAAGGTTGGTAGAAAGTCCTAATAAGTTTCCAGAACCTATTTGTGCAGTATTCTTACTTCCTTCTACATCAAAATTGAAACTCCTTCGGATATTAGGCACTAAAAAATAGTGTAAATAAACACTGTCATTTTTTAAAGTAGTTCTACCATCAATTTGTTGCCACGCGCCAAGGCTGCTAAATTTATTTAAGGTTTCATAATAGGCTGACTCATTGAATAAGCTTCCTTTTTGAATAAGGGATTGTTCTTTAAATAAACTTGATTTAAATTTAGGTTGATGGTATAAGTGGATCAAATTGGATAAACTATCTCTTTGCAATGGAGGCATTACAAGCAAGCTGTCAGGGTTTTCGATACTGGTCACGTCACTGTAAAAAAATTGTTGTCCAACTGGGTATTGTTTCGTGGTGCCTTTTGTTAGGTTTCTTAACTGGAAACTAATTTTCCAACTTGGGTTCGCTTCTTTTTTTGTTTGCGCTTCAGTCACTTGAGTAATTTGACTCAATGGGTCAAGGTTGAGCGTTATGAGCGCTGCATCAATAGTATCTACTTCTACGAATATTTTTTCTTTTGTGAAACTATAAAACCCTTTGGATCTAAACAAGGCCACTAGTCGATCTAATTCATTATTGATCCCTTCATTGGAATAGGGCTGTTTTATTTTTACATAACTTTCCTTTGTGTTCTTTAAAGCAATGTCTTGTAAGATGGGGTCCCCTAATTGATAGGTAATTGTATCGATCAAAGTCTTTTTATTGAGTTGAACGAACATGGTTAATGTCGTCCTCCATTCCTTATTAACGGTGTCAGTAGTCACTGCTGGTGTTAATACTGGATGATGGTACCCTTCGGTACCTAAAAAATTGGTCATGTATTGTATTGACCTATTCATTCTTTCTGGCTGGTAACTTTGAGGCTTTATGATGGTATTAAAAAAACCATATTGTCGAATCTTACGCACTTTAATACTATCATCCCAATAATTATCCAAGGCAATTTCCAAGGCCTTAGCTTCTTGTTTGCTAGGGGCATCTTGAAGGATGATTTTATTATTGTATAAAAAAGCTTTTTCTTTTGGGTAATTGTGTACAATGGCACTTTTGAAATCTGCGCAGCTATTTAAAAAAAATAAAAGGCTGAATAGACTCAAACTTGAAGAGAATCGAATAATTTTAACTTTCCCTAATTGCATGAAGATGATCAATAAGAATGAGCTCAAATATATCCAATCTTTCGCCCATAAAAAACATTGGGCAGAAGAATCTGTTTTTATCATGGAAGGACCAAAGATGATGGAAGAGTTAATGGCTTCTGATTGGGTGATTCAACAGGCTTATGCGACCAAGGAATGGATCCTCAATCAGCCTTTTAAACCGCATTATGTCACCGAAGTGGCCGATTTTGAATTGGATAAAATGTCTCAAATGCAAAGGGCGAATCAAGTACTTGCCTTAGTACAGAAGCACACCATCCCTTCTGTTGTTCAGTTGAAAGGAAAATTCACCATCCTGTTGGATGGGATTCAGGACCCGGGTAATTTAGGCACAATCATTCGAACAGCAGATTGGTTTGGATTAGATCAAATTATAGTTACAAAAGATACAGTTAGTTGTTATAATCCTAAAGTGGTACAAAGTACCATGGGGAGCATTTTAAGGGTGAAAGTGATCGAGGCGGATGTAGCTGAATTATTGCAAGATTGCAAGATGCCCATTTACGGGGCGGTATTAGAAGGGAAGTCTCTGCAATCTACCACATTTGCAAAAGAAGCTGTCTTAGTCATTGGCAATGAATCCAAGGGCATACGTGCTCCACTATTGAATTGTATAACTGACCCAGTGACCATTCCCAAATTTGGCGCAGCTGAATCTTTGAATGCTGCAGTTGCAACAGGCATTTTACTTGCCGCTATGGGCCATTAATCAAATTGAACGGCTTTGGCAGGACTTATTTTTTTGATCCAAAGTGTAGGGATTAAAAATGAGGTATAACTCACTAAAGCAGTTCCAATAATCACTCCAATTACTTGATTGACTTGAATACGTATAGGTAAACTATCTATTAAATAGGCCGATTCGTCTAGTTGAATCAATTGGTATTTTAATTGCAGAAAAGAAAGGCCAAGACCTAATAAAACACCCAATCCAATTCCAGTCCATGCAATGAAACTTGCCTGGTACATAAATACTTTACGGAGCATATTTTGTGAAGCGCCCATCGCAGTTAAAGTGCCAATCATAGGGATGCGTTCCAATAGAAGGATCAATAAACAAGTTATTAAATTGACTATAGCAATAAAAAGCAAGATAATGATGGTAATGTTTCGATTGATATTTTGAACTTCAATCCAATCAAATAATTGCGGATACACTGCAGCACTTGCACTACTAACCCAATTTTCTGGCAAGACAGCCTGAATAGCAACTTGTGTTTGAGTCATAAGAGGAAGCTCTTTTAGGAGCAATTGATAGCCTGTAATAGCATTCGGCGACTGGCTCAGTTGTTGTAATAATTTAATATCTACAAAAACATTTTTAGCATCGTATTCATCTATGCCGGTATGAAAAAGACCTACCACGGTTAATTTTCTTTCCTGCGCTTGTCCGTTTTGAAAAAAGTAAAGACGAACTTGATCTCCTATGTCAATTTGTAATTTATTGGCGATGGTGTTCGAGACCATGATTTCTTTTACAATAGATTGAGGGTCATGTATTAATTTTCTTCCTTTGCTGACATTGGGGATGGAACTAAAATCATCCATTCCTTTGGCATTGAGGCCTTCAATTTCAAGCTCCTTGGCTAGTACCATGGTTTGGTTGAGGTAAGCAGTAGCTTGTTGAACATTGGGGATGGCTTTTATTTGTTGGGCAACCTGAGGATTGTTTTCGAGCGTAGATCCACTGACAGAAGCAATTTGTACATGTCCCCAAAAAGAATAGATTTTTTGACTGATAGCTGTTTGAAAACCATTCACAATAGAAAAGGTTAGCAAAATCGCTGCTACACTTAAAGCCGTAGCTGCGATAGATAGTCGTACTATGAATCGTGTATAGTTTTTTTGTTTATAAAAACTAATTCTTTTTGCTATTTCAAATGCAGTATTCAACTGTAAAATTTAATCAAATCTAGTTTTTTATCTTTATAATTAGCACATTCAACTTAGTTTCGTAGGAGTAAACAATTGCATATGAAAAAAGGCATGCTTTATATCGGCTTATTTTTTTGCTGCGCCTCTTTAGTAGCACAAGTGAAGGTGGATCAGGTATTGGATTCCAATATTAAAACGGTTTTAGTTTTTCCAAAAGGGAAACCGCTTGCGCTTCCAGTCATTGCATTGAATTCCGAGGAAGCCTTGTTGATTCAATTTGATGATATAAGGGCTCAATACCAACAATATTATTTTACGATTGAATTAATGGATATCCATTGGCAACCTGTGGCCTTAAATCCATTTGATTATATAAGGGGACTGACACAAAATAATATCAGGGATTACACCATTTCTTCCATAGCCCAACAAGCTTATTATCATTATTCATTTAGTTTTCCTTCTGCTTCATGTAGGCCAACAAAATCTGGCAATTATCTAATGAAAGTGTATCGACAAGGAAGTAAAAATGAACTTGTTTTTGCAAAACGTTTTTTTGTAGTAGAGCAAGAAGTGCCCATCGCTGCAAGTATTCAGGAACCATTTGAGGCTTCTATTTCAAAGTCACATCAAAAAGTCCAATTGACATTGGATGTAAAGAAAGTAAGTTTTTTTCAACCTGAATTTTTACAAGTTGCAGTGGTGCAAAACACAAGGTTCAATGACGCATTGATTTCAAATACGCCAAGTTTTATAAGAGGCAATCAAATTGAATACAATGCCGATAGAGATTTTGTTTTTCCTGCTGGTAAGGAAGCTAGGTGGTTGGACTTGCAAAACCTAAGGTTTAGGACAGACCGTATTGCACAGATTCAACAATTAGGATATGGCTCAAATATTATTTTAAAGCCAGACATAAGCAGGGCGACTATTCCTTATTTCACTTTTAAAGATTTGAATGGTCAATGGATGATTAGTAATACTGAATCCATCCGTTCCGAAGATCAAAATGATTATGCAAGGGTTTTGTTTACCTATTTACCTAATAATGGCCGGCCATTTGAGGGCGAATCCTTGTACCTAGCAGGCGCATTAACGGGTAATTTACTTGATACAAATGCATTGATGGAATGGAACCCTTTAGAAAGGCAGTATCAAAAGTGGCTTTTATTAAAGCAAGGCTATTATAGTTACAATTATATCCTTAGGGCGGTTCAAAACCCTAACCCCTTGAATGATTTTAAAGTAACTGAAGGGGATCATTGGGAAACGGAGAATAGCTATTCCGTATTTGTATACTACCGGGTTCCTGGAAGTAGGTATGACCAAATTATTGGATTTTCCAACCTGAATTCGATCCAAAATTGGTAGGAAAACCGATCTGTTTTTCCTACCTTCGCATCGGCAGGTCTTACACGACCAGCTCCTGCTGAACCTCCCCAGGGTAGGAATACAGCAAGGATAGGCGGTTGAGCGGTGCGATGTGAGTAGCCTGCCACTTTTTTATATTCTTATATAGTAAAGTGGCAGTTTTTTTTAAGCGTTAGTTTAATGATAAAAGATAACACAAACTATTAACTATAAAACGACCATATGAAATTTTTTATTGACACAGGAAATTTAGCACAAATCAAAGAAGCCAATGACCTTGGTATCTTAGATGGTGTAACCACGAATCCATCTTTAATGGCTCAAGTGGGTGTGAAAGGTGAAGAAGCCATTGCGGCCCATTATAAAGCAATTTGCGAATTAGTGGAAGGCGATATCAGTGCAGAAGTATTATCTACTGATTTTGCAACAATGGTGGAAGAAGGTAAAAAATTAGCTGCGATTCATCCAAATATTGTGGTGAAAGTACCTATGATTAAAGACGGTATCAAAGCCATCAAATGGTTTACAGATAATGGCATTCGTACCAACTGTACCCTAGTATTCTCTGCAGGTCAAGCGATCTTAGCTGCAAAAGCAGGGGCTACTTATGTATCTCCATTCATTGGTCGTATTGATGATAGCTCTTGGGATGGCATGGAATTGATTAGTCAAATCCGTCACATCTATGATGTACAAGGTTTCAATACACAAATTTTAGCGGCATCTATCAGAAACGCTTTGCATATTGTAAAAGCTGCGGAAGCTGGAGCAGATGTTTGTACTTGTCCTTTAGATTCTATCTTAGGTTTATTGAAGCATCCTTTAACGGATATTGGATTAGCTAAGTTCTTGGAAGACGCAAAGAAAATGTAATCATTTATTTGATCCATATTGTAAAGCCTCGCAAATTGCGGGGCTTTTTTATTGATGCTTCAATGCTTCTCGCTTGGATAAATTAGAAAGCTGCGGGTGCGCTTTTACAAACAGAACGACCCATTTTGCATTTGTGTTTGCATAACTTCGTAAAGCCCAACCGATGGCTTTACGGATAAAAAAGTCTTCTTCAAATTGACAATATTCAATGTACTCAGTAAGCAGGGTCGTATTGGTTTTGTCTTTGTATATCAACTGAAATAAGATACTCATTCTTTGCAACCATTTGTTACTAGATCGATTCCATTTGTATGTGTATTCCTCCGTAAACTCAGGGTAGGTTAAAAAGAATTTTCCAATCACATGACTATTCGTGCTATCCACAGAATCCCACCAACTATTGTGCGTGATCATCCATTCAATCAAGGGTAATGTTTTTTTAGACCATAATTGTTTATGGTGGCCTAATAGTTCAATTGCAAAATAATGCAACTCACGTTGCGGCTCATTAAAGCATTCTTTTATGATTGTGCTTAATTCAATATGGTCCTTTATGGGATTGGCTTTGTAAAATTCCTTGCAGAGTTGTCGTCTTAGTGGTGTTTTAATACCATAAAACTCAAACTGATTCAATAAGTATGCTTTTGCTCCCTTCGCATTGGTCGCATCTGCATTGGCAGCGAATATTTTTTGAATTTTCTTTAAATAGGGATGTGGCATACGCATTGTTCAACAATTCATTAAGCTATTTTTAAACGACTATATACCTACCACTCTTTTGTTGAAGGCACTGTTTCTAGCCGCTTCTAATACACGAATGATATTGGTTCCTTCTACTGCCGTAGTCGGTAAAGGCCCATTGTTTAAAATAGCATCCGCCATTTTTTCATAAAATAATCCATAATTGCCTGGGATACTTGGGATGACTTTTTGGGTAATGATTCCATTCATGTCGGTATATAAAATACCGTAATCTTCTGTTGCTTCAGCACCCCAGTTTGGACTATTAGGAAGTTTCCCAGCTATTAAATCGGCTTCTTGTACATCCGACCTTTTTTTGATAAAGCTGCCCTTTGTTCCGTATACTTTATATCCAGTTCCTTCTGTCATATAGAACATACCACTTGTTAAAGTAATGCGGTGAGATGGGTAGTATAAAATGATTGTAAAATAATCATCCACTACACCTACTTTTCTAGTAATTCTAATATCTGAAAAGACTGCCAAGGGCATGCCAGCCAACAAAAGGGCTTGGTCCACTAAATGCGGGCCTAAATCATACAATAAACCCGATCCTGTGCTTACTGACTCTTTATGTTTCTTTGGGCTTAAAGTGGTACGATACCTTTCAAAATTTATTTGTACATCTACCAATGTGCCTATTTCGTCTTCTTGTATTAATTTTTGCAAGGTTAGAAAATCCGCATCGTACCTTCTGTTTTGATAGACCGCTAATTTTAAACCTTTTTGATTGGCAAGTTCATTCAGTTCTTGTGCTTCTGCTGAGGTATTCGTAAATGCTTTTTCTACCACGACATGTTTGCCAGCAAGCAAGGCGCTTTTTGCATAAGTATAATGCGTATCGTTTGGACTATTTACTACGACTAAATCAATCGTTGTATCCGCTAGTAATGCTTCGTAGCTATTAAAAGACTTGGTGCCAGGGTAGGCCGCTTCAATATTTTTATTGGAACGTTCCCAGCAGCCTACTAAATTAAAATTTGGATTAGCTGTAATAAATGGCGCATGGAAAACTTTTCCGCTCATGCCAAAAGAAACAAGTGCTGTGTTTATCATTCTTCAAATTTAAGAAAATCCAAGCAGGGTATAAAAAAATAAAAAGAATAGAAAAATAAAAACCCTCTGAATTTTCAGAGGGTTTTTTAAAGTTATTATAGCGACAACTATCCTGCTACTTGCTTTCTAATGATGTTCAATGCACCACCTGCTTTAAACCACTCAATTTGTTGTTGGTTATAAGTATGGTTAGCTTTGATGGTATCAGTGCTTCCGTCTTTATGTGTTAATACTAAAGTTAACGGCGTGCCAGGAGCAAAGCTTGTTAAACCAGTTACATCAATGCTGTCGTCTTCTTGAATCTTCTCGTAATCTGCTTTGTCCGCAAAAGTCAACGCCAACATACCTTGCTTTTTCAAATTGGTTTCGTGGATACGAGCAAATGATTTTGTCAATACAACACGAACACCTAAATGTCTAGGCTCCATTGCAGCATGTTCACGAGAACTACCTTCTCCGTAGTTTTCATCACCTACTACAATTGTTCCAATACCAGCTGCTTTGTAAGCTCTTTGTGTGTTTGGTACCGTGTCGTAGTTGCCATTGATTTGACTCTTTACATTATCCGTTTTTTCGTTGAAGAAGTTAACAGCGCCTATCAATAAGTTATTAGAGATATTATCTAAGTGACCACGGAACTTTAACCATGGACCTGCCATAGAGATATGGTCTGTAGTACATTTTCCTTTTGCCTTGATCAAAAGACGAAGTGATTTTAAATCTGTTCCTTCCCATGCGGTAAATGGATCTAATAATTGTAAACGCTTAGACGTAGGGTCTACTGCTACAACTACTTTTGAACCATCTTCTGCAGGTGCTTGGTATCCTGCATCTTCTACTGCGAAACCTTTTGTTGGTAATTCATCACCAGTAGGCGCATCTAACTTCACTTGTTCACCTTTATCGTTCGTTAAGGTATCTGTTAATGGGTTGAAAGTTAAATCACCAGCAATAGCTAATGCAGTAACAATCTCCGGAGAGGCAACAAATGCAAATGTGTTTGGATTTCCATCAGCACGCTTTGCAAAGTTTCTATTGAAAGAATGTACAATGGTATTCTTTTCTTTTTTCTCTGCACCAACACGCTCCCACATTCCAATACATGGTCCACATGCATTAGCGAATACTTTTGCTCCAATTTGGCTGAATACATCTAAGAAACCATCTCTTTCGATGGTATACCTTACTTGCTCAGA
>JBFYPO010000078.1:0-4029 GCA_041303215.1 Asinibacterium sp.
GTCACTTCTAGTCTCCAACCGCTTGCACCCCTTCTTCCGGTGGCTACTGAGTTCAAACCATTCGCCCCTTCAAAGGCCAATGCAATGTCTGCTTCTTTGGCTCTATTGATAAAATCACCCCTTGTCACTGCTCTTGGATAACCCGCATGCTCTTCATCCCCCGTAAAATAGGCCGTGATCTCTGTATTTTTTAAAAGGCCCGCTTGTTCCAATGCTTGCAAAGCCATGATCACAATGACATCTCCACCTTTCATATCATTCACACCCTGTCCTGTAGCGGTGGAATCATTCAACATCGTAAAAGGGTTCGCAGGCATATCTGGTTCAAAGACCGTATCTAAGTGTCCGATGAGGAATAGGCGTTTGCCTTTTTTAGAGGAGGCTGTCTTTGAGGATGTATTTGTGGCGGCGGCGCTCCCGCGACGACTCGCCACTAAATGCCCCGCTCTTTTAATAGAGTCAGGCATCGACACCCATTCCGTTGTAAAACCAGCTTTTTCAAATTCCTTCGCAAACAAGGCACCCACTTTTTTCACGCCTTCTATATTCAAAGTGCCGCTATTGATATTCACTGACTCCTTTAATAACTCAATCGCCTGCGGCATATGCGCATCAATCCAAGCCATCACTTGTTTTTCTTCCTTTGTTAAACCCTGTGCAGCAGGCACTGCAGTAGTTTTTATTTGTTGCGCAAAACTCGTTAACGCAATAACAACAGATAACAAGAAAAGAGTTGTTTTTTTCATATGGGCATTTTTATAACTAAAATAATGACTGCACACAATTTAATAAAAATAAAGGCCCAACGTATGCTGGACCTTTATTTTTTAAAACAAGCTTAGATGCTATTTTAATTTCCAATCGGAATATTCACTTTAAAACTAAAGTTGCGACCCATATTAAATACACCCATACGACCTGTCGCCTCATTCATTGGACCGTACTTTAAACGATTCAAATGATGTTGATACGCTACATCGGTGATATTTTGTCCCACCAATGAAACACTAAACAATGTTTTGTTGCGGTGTTGGATCTGTGTACTATAACCCAGGTTCAACAAGGTATAAGCAGGCGTTACGGTTTCTGTATTGTATCCAGTGAATGGATTGTTTTGAGCAAACACATTGTCTAGCTGCAAATTGATGAAACTATTTTTGATCGCTTTTGATTTTTTAAAGAGCTCGATTCTTAGTTCAGACAACCATCTTGCACTTGGAATACCTGGTAAATTTTTTGATCCATCTAAAGCTTCTTTAAATTGACCACGAATTAAACTCACACTATTTTCTATGTGCAACCAATCCAATGGATGCGGATGAAAATCAACGTTAAACTCCGCGCCATACAAGTGTGCATCTTTTTGTCTAAACGCAAAAGCATACAATTCCTCGCCTGCATCATCATGTGCATAATCCATGATAATGGAATCGCCTCCAGCTGCTGCATTTAATTTTTGATAAAAGATATAGTCTTGCACGGTGTTATAAAAAACATTACCTGCAATACTCATATGTTCGTTACTCCATTCTACAGCAGCGTCAAATTGTAAACTCTTTTCAGAAACCAACATGTCATTTCCATACTCAAATCTATTAGTGCCTTCGTGTGCACCATATGAAGCGAGTTCTGCCATATTAGGTGCGCGGAATCCTCTTGCGATATTAAATTTTAAAGTCAACTGGTCATTCACATCATGCGCTACACCAATGGCTCCAGAAATATTATTGAACTGCTTATTGCTCTCTACTGGATTGTACAAGGCAATACAAGCCATACCTGGAGGACAAGTAAATTGTGCAGGGTTAATATAGTTCATGAACTTTTGATCATAACGCAATCCTCCGCTCCAACTTGTTTTGTCTGTTCTTTTTTGTGTGTAATAAAATGCACCAATATCAAAGCTGTTATAATCTGGCACTAACGCTTCTTCGCCTCTATTGGTATTGGTTTGACGCATACCGTTTACACCAAAAGTGTTTTTCCAGTTGTTCTTTTCTGCTTGTAAATATTGTACCGCGTAGTTGAATGTTTTTAAATCAAAAAACAATTCTTTTTCTTCTAAGTCCAACACATTCCCAAATTCCATTCTTTGATTTTGTTGTAAACCAAATGTGGCTTTCAACCTATCATTACCAATTTTAATATTATTATCTAAAGTGTATTTAGTGTGTTGAATTTTTTGCATCGGTGCACGTGGCGTAAATCTTTTTTCTTCTGCCGCATCCACAATCATTTCTTCTACTTGTCCATTTACATCTTTCATCATTACAAAACTTCCGGCTTCATCTCGATCCCCTTCTACCACACCTAGGTTTTGATAAAAATTACTGAATGACAATTGTGTATACCCCCAGTTTTTTTCTATTCCAATATATCCACCACCATTGCGTTCTAAGAACCTGGAATTAAATACATTGCCATCATATTTGTTTTTATAATCGCCTGCATTCTTTGCACTGTAGTTTACACCCCAAATAAAACCTTTATTGTTACCTGAAAGGTCAAAGTGATTTCCCATCAAACGATTATTAGTTTGATAATTAGAAAAAACATTTCCTTTAATTACTCCTTCACTTACGGGCACGTTAGAAATAATATTGATCACCCCTGCCAAGGCATCTGATCCATATATTAATGAAGCAGGCACTTTCAACACTTCGGTTCTGCTCACATTGTATTCATCAATCTCAATACCATGTTCGTCTCCCCATTGTTGCCCCTCTTGTCTGATACCGTCATTCATCACTACGACACGGTTGTAGCCCAAACCACGAATGATTGGTTTTGAGATTGCTGGACCAGTTGAAATCTGCGATACACCGGGTACTTTAGACAAGGCATCAATTAAATTACTAGATACCCCTCTAAAGAGTTCGTCTTTTTTAATAATGGTCACTGGTGTTGGTGTACGTCTAGTAGAAGTAGCCCTTAAAAAACTAGTAACAATAACGTTACCGCCTTCTAGCACCGAACTATTTAAATAAAAGTTTTTTTCTAGATTATTTTGAAGCTTGATATTTTCTACATTAGTGGCATAGCCCACATAACTAATCTCCAACACATGAGCACCTGCCTCTATATTTATAGTGAACACGCCTTCTTTATTCGCAATGGTACCTTTTTTGATTTCTGGAAGGTACACACTTGCCCCTGGTAATGCTTTACCAGTTGATTTATCCAATACTTTTCCTGTCAACGTAAATTGTTGCGCAGCTGCAACCGTTGTAAAACCTATTCCTATACACAATAGAAATAAGGCAACTAAATATTTTTTCATGAAAATGTTTTATTTGTTAAAAAATCGAAACCTAACAAATAAAAGCAGGGGGACCACGAGCGTCTTTAACAATGGATAATTGAGCCATTGGCGCAACGATAAAAATAGCATTACGCGGTTGAGCAACAACGGGTGTTGCAATGGTTATGGTAAAATCATAATCTACAAAAGGAGTAGTAGCTACTTGAAAATCAAAAGTACAATGCAATTCAGTTTTCTCGATTTGCTCGATTGGCAAATCCTTATGCACTTCACAACTCGTTGGATCAATATGCTTTGCTACTAAATCGTGTATTGATTTTTGTGGCGTGATGCTAAATGCAAAAACCACTAGCATGGCTAGCGCAAGAAATTGCTTAAAGGTTTTGTGTTGTAGCATACTACAAAGTTAATCCATTTTTATAATCCAACTACATGTTATTGAATGCAGTGTAACGATTTTAAAAAGGGTTGTGTACATTAATAGATCGCTTCGCCTATTGGATGAGCTGCGGTAAATTGCAGCCCCAATAATTTAGCCATAGTGGCGGCCAATTGCTTTTGATACAATTGTTGTTGCGCTTTTTGTGTTATATTATTTAACTGGGAGTTTTTTGTTGGCCCCATTAAGCCAAACCAAATACTGGATGCCCCTTTTACATCGGCCCCGTGGTCTGTCCAGGCTTCGCCAAAGCCCCTACCATGATCTGTAGTGATTAATAAATAGGTATTGTCTTTATAACCCGGCGTGTTTTGCACCCAAGTCCATA
>JBFYPO010000079.1:0-11739 GCA_041303215.1 Asinibacterium sp.
ATTACTTTTTTCATTGTTATGCTATTTATTGAGCAGCGTCTGCTTCGTTCACAATTGGGTTTTCTTTAGGCGCAATAATGGTTTCCACTGATGTCGCCATTTCTCTCCAAGTTTTATGTAAAACGTTATAGGCTTGTTGACCTTCTTCCGTCATTACAAAATATTTTCTTGGCGGACCACTGATACTTTCTACCCAACGGTAGTTCAATAAGCCCGCATTTTTTAATCTGGTGAGCAATGGGTACAATGTACCTTCTAGAATATGCAAATTGGCCGCTTTCATTTGTTCAACAATATCACTAGGATAAACCTCGCCTTGTTGAATGATGGACAATATGCAAAACTCCAAAACGCCCTTGCGCATTTGACTTTGTGTGTTTTGAATATCCATAACTTTAATTTATACCACAAAGCTAAGGGGATTTAAGGTACTATGCATCACATAGTACCAAGTTTTTTAAGGTAGTGTACAAATTAAAATGCTAAGTAATTGAATATCAATACTTAGCATTTTAAATAAAATTTTGAACCCTTACAAATTCGGGACCAACGGCAATAAATGACCCCTTAGTACACCACTAATTCATAGAAATCCTCCGGTTGAAGGTATTTATTAGCCAGCGCCTGAAGGTCTTCAGGCTGGATTGCACGAACGGTTTCAATGGTTTTGTTAAAGTAGTTAATATCTAAATCGTTCAACACATAGGTCTTCCAACGATTCATGATCTGGAATGGACCATCTAGGTCTCCTAATAAGGCACCCAACATATAGTTTTTGACCAATTTCAATTCTGCTTCGTCTACTAATTCATTTCTTAAAATGGCCATCTCTTTATATACTTCTTCAATAGTAGCACCGCAAACATCCTTACCCGCATCGGTACTGATCATCCAAGCACATTCTTGTACATGGTTTTGCAAATAACTATGAATGCCATAAGTATAACCCTTGTCCTCTCTAATATTGCGCATCAACCTTGATCCAAAAAAGCCACCGAATAAATTATTCAATACTTGTGTCGCCGGGAAATCAGGATGATGACGATTGGGGAATCTTCTCGCCATTCTGATTGATCCTTGTACCGAACTTGCATCATTCACAATCGCATATTTCTTTTCATTAGCAGAAATAATTGGATGATTAAAACTTGGTAGTGTTTGCTGATTCAATGGTAAACTACCAATGTATTGATTCATCAAACTTTGCATATTCTTAGGAAACTTGCCCGCCATAAATACTACAGCTTTTCCATTTTTGTAAAAGCGATCATAATACTTCACTAGATCCTCTCGTGTTAAATTTTTGAATGAAGCCTCTGTAGAATAAGTACCATAAGGATGATCGATACCAAACAAATATTCATCTATCAATCTGTTGGCAATAAAATCACTTTTCTTCAAATTCAAAGTCAACCTTTGTAATTGATTTTGTTGGTAGATTTTTAATTCTTCTTCTGGGAAATTGGCTTCTGTTACTAATTCACTCACCACGGGCAAGAGTGCTTCAAAATGTTTTGAAAGGGTATGCAAATTGATTGTTGCGGTTTCATTGTAACAAGTCCTATTCACATACGCACCATAAAATTCAAAATGATCGTTTAATTCAAAAGCCGTTCTTTTATGAGTACCATTCTTTAACAAAAAATTAGTCGCAGCTGCCACCCAATTTTTTTCTTCATAACAATTCCCTGCAAAAAATACCAAGTCCATCATCATCACTTCTTCCGCTCCTCCTTCATAACTATACACTTCTACCCCATTGTCTAATGTGAAATGTTGATAGGGTTTCAATTGAATATCAAAATCAACGGCATCCTTGATCAACGGCGCTTTAATTCTATCTAATGCCATGTTTTAATTTTTACTGTAATAATATAATGTGCTTCTATTGCTGTCTTGGAAGATCGTATTGGCAGTCGCTTGAATTTTCTCTGGTGTTACTGCTTGGTATTTCTCCAATTCTTTGTTCATCATATCCGCATCCCCTAATAACTCATAAAATGCTAAGCTATGTGCGCGATTCATGATACTCATGTCTTCGAAGCAAATAATACTTTCTGTTTTATTAATCACTTTCTGCACTTCTTTTTGTGGAAGTAATTCTTGTTTAATTTTATTCACTTCTTCTAACACCGCTTGTTCAGCAACGGACATACTCACCCCTTTTACCAACTTGCCTTCTATCACCAATAAACCTGGATCAATCGTGCCAAA
Organism: Asinibacterium sp.; assembly: GCA_041303215.1. Classification (GTDB taxonomy): domain Bacteria; phylum Bacteroidota; class Bacteroidia; order Chitinophagales; family Chitinophagaceae; genus Sediminibacterium. The sequence continues at coordinate 2,215 of JBFYPO010000079.1, forward strand.
ATGATAACAATCTATAGAAGAAAACAATTGCTTTACTTTAATCAATTGCTCGTATAATCTTGCAGAAGCACCGCCACCTAACACTTCTGTAATTAAATCCGTCTCATGGTATCCTGCGTCAAATCTGCCGCCCATATGCCAAGTCATCATCAACATATCCATCGGCACGTCTGCACGAACATCCATGCTGCGTGCTTTTTCTTGCTTGGGTTCCATGGGTAAGTTTCTATGGTAAGCTTCTCCCGCAGGGATAGGACCAAACCATTTTTCTGCTAAGGTTTTGACTTGTTCCGTAGTGGTGTTTCCTGTTACCACTAGTATTGCATTATTAGGCCTATAAAATTGAAAAAAGAAATCTTTTACATCTTGCATCTTTGCATTTTCTACATGCGACAATTCAGCACCGATCGTCATCCATCTATAAGGATGTTGTTTATACGCCAAGGCACGCATTTTATGCCATGCATCTCCATAGGGTTTATTGATATAGTGCTCTTTAAATTCTTCACAAACCACTTTGCGTTGTACTTCTAAACTCTTTTCACTAAAAGCAAGGGATAACATTCTATCACTCTCTAACCAAAAAGCCGTTTCAATATTTTCGGCCGGAATTTGACAATAATAATTGGTTAAATCATTGGTGGTGTAAGCATTGTTTTCCCCTCCTGCTCTTTGCAAGGGTTCATCATATACTGGGATATTAATACTACCCCCAAACATTAAGTGTTCAAAAAGGTGCGCGAATCCTGTTTGTGCAGGATTTTCATCTTTAGCACCCACATTGTACAACACATTCACCACCGCCATCGGTGTGCTTGTATCCTGATGCACCAGCACCTTCAAACCGTTCTCTAATTGAAATCTTTCAAATTGTATCATAAGGACCACAAAAATAAGCTTAAAACGTACAACCATTTGACGTTAAGCTTGTTTAATTAGTAACTTCGCACCATTAATTGAAAAATATGCAATTAGAACAACTTTACCAGAAAGCACTGAATTTTGACTACCTAACAATAGAAGAGGGTATGTTCCTTTTTGAAAACGCTCCCTTGGCTGAATTAAGCTATGTGGCAGATACGTTAAGAAAAAAGCAAGTACCCCATGGTAAAGTGACTTGGCAGATTGACCGTAATTTAAATACGACCAATGTATGTATCGCCAATTGTAAATTTTGTAATTTTTACCGCATCCCAGGTCATCCTGAATCTTATATCACCGACATGGATACCTATCGAGTGAAAATCAAGGAAACCATTGCTTGGGGAGGAGATCAATTGTTATTACAAGGCGGACACCATCCTGAACTTGGATTGGATTTTTATGCCAATTTATTCAGACAAATCAAATCAGAATTCCCAACCATCAAGTTGCACACATTAGGCCCCCCAGAGATTGCACATATTGCAAAATTGGGTGGATTTACCCATACGCATGTCTTAAAAACTTTGCAAGAAGCAGGGATGGATTCCTTGCCAGGCGCGGGCGCAGAGATATTAGTAGACAGGGTAAGAAGATTGGTTTCCAATGGAAAATGCGGTGCCGAGGAATGGTTAGAAGTGATGGCAGCAGCGCACCAATTGAATATCACCACAAGTGCCACCATGATGTTTGGACACGTGGAAACATTAGAAGAGCGCTTCATCCACCTGGTTAAAATCAGAGAAGTACAGGATAGAAAACCTGAAGGTGCAAAAGGATTCTTAGCGTTCATCCCTTGGACCTTCCAAGACGTAGATACTTTATTGACAAAAATCAGAGGGGTCCATAATTTAACCACCACCGAAGAGTATATCCGCATGATCGCGATAAGTCGTATCATGTTACCTAATATCAAGAATATCCAAGCAAGCTGGTTAACAGTAGGTAAAGCCACAGCCCAGGTTTGTTTAGAAGCCGGCGCCAATGACTTTGGTAGTATTATGTTAGAGGAAAACGTGGTGAGCGCCGCTGGTGCACCACATCGTTTTACCTATAAAAGCATACAAGAAGCCATCAAAGAAGCTGGATTTGAGCCTCAATTAAGGAACCAACAGTACGAATGGCGTGAATTGCCTCAGGATATCCAGGAGCAAACCATTAATTACTAAGAGACCAGGGGATTTTTGGGTCAAAAAGCACAAAAAACAACGGGTTACCTGTAACTTTTTGCCACGGCACACGTTTAACCAATCAAACAAGGATTAAACCAGAAAGATGACGGATCAAACGTACAATGATTGTGTAGATAATTTTGCCGACGGGGTATATCGTTTTATTGTAAAAAATATTCGACACCAGGAAGATGCACAGGATATCGTACAATCCGCATTTGAAAAGTTATGGATGAACCGGGCACAGGTGGTACCTGAAAAAGCAAAATCTTATTTATTTACAGTGGCCTATCATCAAATGATTGACCATATCCGTAAATCCAATAAGATGAGTGTAGTGGATGAAACCGCCCTTCCCCAACAAGCGATCACACAAGAAGACACCGAATTAAAGCAAGTCTTACTACGTGCCGTAAACGAATTGAATCCAACACAAAAGAGCCTTGTTTTATTAAAAGATTACGAAGGGTATAGTTACCAAGAAATTGGAGAGATCATGAACTTATCTGAGTCACAAGTGAAAGTCTATTTACATAGAGCTAGATTAATTTTAAAAAATAAATTATCCGCTTACGCGCCAACCGCATCCTAATGGAGATCAATGCAACGACATATGAAACCATTTTCTTGTTGTACATCGACAATGAACTGAGCCCTAAAGAAAGGTTGCAGGTAGAAGCTTGGATTGTCGAAAATCCAAGCTATGCTTTATTGATGGAGGAATTAAAAGGAACCCTTATGCTTCCAGAAAGTATTCGTTTCCCAAATAAAGCAAATTTAAAAAAACGACCATTTGCCCCTACAAAAGAAAATATAGATACCACGGAAATAGAAAATTTAGATGCAATTTGGTCGGCAACTTATTCAAATTATTTGATGCAGGAGATGCAAGCCATGCCTGGATTATCTAATGAATTTAAAAAGGGATTGAAAAGAGAAACTCCTTCAAAAGCCATGGTGCTTCGTCCTTTTAGTTTCAATCAAAATAAATTCACCTATGCTGCGGTAGCTGCTTTGTTGATGGTGTTCATAGGTTACCAACAATTGACAAAGACACCTGAAACGTATACGCTTGCTGCAGGTAAAGCCACATCAGTAAAAGAAGCGAAAGAACTTACGGTTGCTAACACCAACGATTTGAGTCATATTGAACAGGCAGGCCTACCTATAAAAAATAGAGTGCCATTAAAAAGAAACACCCTATCCGTTGCAACAAAGAAAGTATTGGCGGACAATTTATTGATAGCTCCAAGTGTTAGTACAAATAAAGTACAGCCAATGATAGCCTACGAAACTGAGGTATCCACCGAAAAGACTGCTATGATTCAAACGAATGAAATTGCTGCAACAAATACTGAGTTCAATATCCTTGCTAACTTGAACGAACCCTCCTTAAAAGCAACAACAATTGAAGCATTCAACATCCAAGCTAGCCAAGAAGTAGTAGCCGAAAAAACAGAGACGAGTTATGAAATCATTGATACAGAAGAGGAAGATAGAACCCTCTATATTGGTAATTTAGAAATAGATGGCAATCGTTTAAGAGGTTTGAAGAGAAAAGTAACTAGTTTATTCAAGAATAATAAATCAGACAAGAATAAATAATTCAATAAAGTAAAAAATAAACATCGATATGATACAAAAAATGATCCTTCCCCTTTTATTATTGGGAACAAGTTTGACCAGCATAGCACAAACAGATACCATCGCCGTACTTGCTACAAAACAAGATACGATCGTAGTGGCTGCTAATAGAGACACTGTAAAAATTGGCTCTATATTAATTGTAACTAAAAAAGATGCAGAAGATCGTAATTTCAAAACGGTATTAAAAATCGGTGACGCAAGTTTTGGCAAACCAAACGACGGTGAACTAGGATGGATTAGTGGTGATTTTAAGAAAACAAAAATTGAAATCTCAAAGGGGCCTAAGAAACTAAAAAATGTGCAAACGAATTGGTGGACCTTAGACCTTGGTTTTGCTAACTTTCACGACAAAAGTCCCATGATCTACTGGCTTGCAGCCTCTCCGGATATTTTACCTAATGGCAATGGACCTATCAGTCCAAATAGCTTTAGCTTAAATAATAAAAAATCTACGAATGTGAACTTATGGGTGGTGCAACAAAAAGTAAATGTATACCAACATAAAATCAACTTAAAATATGGCATTGGTTTAGAGATGTTTAATTTTAGGTTTGAAAAACCAATTAGCTTTAGAGAAGATATTACAAACTATGTAAAGTTTGACGATGTTACATTTACAAAGAACAAATTATTAGTGAAGTACTTGACCGTCCCTTTGCAAATTAATTTCAAGCCAAATCCAAACATGAAAAAAGGATTTTACGCTAGTGTGGGTATGAGTGCTGGTTATTTATTAAATGCCAAGAACAAACAAATTAGTGCAGAGCGTGGCAAAGAAAAATTCGAGGGCAACTTTAATTTAAACGATTGGCGCATCGCAACTATTGGTGAAATAGGTGTAGGACCCCTTCGTTTATATGGTTCTTATGGCATGACCAACCTATTTGATAAAAATCAAGTGTACTATGACATGCAGCCATTTTCACTTGGATTTAGATTCAGTAAGTTTTAAGGAGATATTTGATTGCAAGTTTTACGAAACTGCCTTTCAATAAAAAATGCCCCAATTCAATGGGGCATTTTTAGTATGTTAAAGTTTAATTACACCAATTCCTTCGCGCCAAAATAAGGGACTAATACTTCTGGCAAATTGATTCCTGTTGCTGTTTGATAATTTTCGACGATTGCTGCGTAGATTCTTGGCAAGGCCAAAGAACTACCATTCAATGAATGAGTGAACTGCGTTTTACCTTCCTGGTCTTTAAAGCGGCACTTCATTCTGTAGGTTTGGTAATTGTTGAAATTAGAAACACTACTTACTTCCAACCATTTTTCTTGCGCAGCGCTATACACTTCAAAATCATAGGTAATGGCAGATGCAAAGCCCATATCACCACCACATAATCTAAGGATACGGTATTGTAAGCCTAAGCTGATCAATAAATTTTCCACGTGCGCCACCATCTCATTTAACGTCTCATCGCTTTTATCTGGATGCACAATTTGAATGATCTCCACTTTTTCAAATTGGTGTACTCTATTCAATCCTCTTACTTCTTTACCAAAACTTCCAGCTTCTCTTCTAAAACATGGAGAATAGGCTGTCATCTTAATAGGAAGGTCCGCCTCTTTTAAAATCGTGTCTCTAAATACATTCGTCACAGGCACTTCCGCCGTTGGGATCAAGTAAAAATCATCTTCAGTAGCATGGTACATTTGTCCTTCTTTATCTGGCAATTGTCCTGTTGCAAAAGCAGAAGCGGCATTCACCATATAAGGAGGGATATATTCTGTATACCCTGCAGCGGTATTAAAATCTAAAAAGTATTGTGTTAATACGCGTTGAAACTTAGCGCCTTTACCAATATACAAAGGGAAACCACTTCCAGTAATTTTAGCACCTGTTTCAAAATCTACTAAATTGTATTTCTTAATCAAGTCCCAATGTGCCATTGCACCTGCTGGTAAAACGGGTGTAACACCTGCTTCTTTCACTACTTCATTCTCTTCGGGTGTTTTTCCTTTGGGTACTAAATCATGGGGTAAGTTCGGCAGCTGTACGATTAAATTTTGCAATGCTTGTTCTATTTCAGCCATCTCTACCTTCAATGGCTCTAAAGCCAATTTCCAAGCGCCTACATTTTGTTTGATCGCTTCTGCTTGTTCTTTCTCGCCCTTCGCCATATGATTACCTATCTCCTTAGAAGCTGCATTTACCTTGGATTGCAAATCGTCAAAATTGGCTTGTAAACGCTTTCTTTGGTCGTCCACAGCAATCACTTCATCCACTAATCCTGGGTTCGAAAAATGCTTTATGGCTAGTTTATCTTTCGCTAATTGGGTATGTTGTCTTAAAAAATTTACCTGTAACATATCGAGAAATTTGGGCAAAGATAATCAAACCATCCTACCAAGCATAGATATCCCCTACCTTTGCATCATAAATTGAACAATTCTATGGCAAGTATAGGGGACGATATCCAAACCAGGTGGTGGGATTTAGAACGAAAATTAATGGAACGTTTTGGTAAAAAGCCAGATCTAGAGTCCGTTTTGTTTTTAATAGGCTTACAGGAAACAGGATTTATTCAGGAAAAGATTACCAAGGAACAAAAGCAAGACCTCATGCATGTGGCTATTTGTAGCATTTTAATGTCAAGTGGTTTTTACATCATTGAAGGTAAGGATGGAGATGGTTGGCCCCATTTTAAACAATTAAAGAACTTACCCGTAATGGACCTTATGGAACAAGAAATTTTCCTTAAAGACCATGTTTTACTCTATTTTGACAACAATCAGTTCTAGGCCATTGGTTTTTTAGCGTTTTTTACGAATCTTTGCAACAATAAAATAATAACCTATGCAATTCCCAGCAGACTTACGTTACACAAAGGACCACGAGTGGATCAAATTAGAAGGCAATACTGCTACAATCGGTATTACTGATTTTGCACAAAGCGAGTTGGGAGACATTGTATATGTTGATATCAATACCGTTGGAAGCACTTTAGCAGCAGAAGCGGTGTTTGGTACTGTTGAAGCAGTAAAAACGGTAAGTGATTTATTCTTACCTATTGCTGGTACCGTATTAGAGGTGAACCCTGCTTTATCTGCACAACCTGAATTGGTGAATACCGATGCTTATGGCGAAGGTTGGATGATCAAGATGACGGTGAGTAATCCAGCAGATGTAGATGCTTTGCTTTCTAGCGAAGCGTATGCGCAGTTGGTGCACTAAACCAACTCCTATGAAATACCTTTTTTGGGTGATAGCAGAAATTGCACTCGTTTTTGTATTACTGAGCCTTCCGGGCAGTAGTTTTACAGATCGAACTGGATGGTTATACCTATTACCCATTGACAAAATCGTTCATGTACTCCTTTTTGGCTCATTGGCCTGGTCCTTCTATTGTTTTTTTGATCATGCTGGTATACAAGCACTTCAATCTGTTAGAGCGCAAGCTTGGGCAATGATTTTTTGTATCCTATATGGCATCGCAATGGAATATTACCAAAAATGGTATGTCCCAAGCAGGGGATTCGAAGTAAAAGACATGATTGCAGATGCCGCTGGTGTACTACTAGCCTTCCCTGTATATCAATTATGGAAAAAAAGACAATAATTTGTATTTTTAACTGAAACCAATACCAGGCCTCCATGGGGATAGAACAAGATATACAACAGTCTAATTTCAGGAATGAATTTCAGAAAATGGGCATCAATCTTCTTTTTACAGCCAACTGGTTGAATGAACATATTGGTAAAATGCTCTCTGAAGCGGGCGTTACGCAACAACAATATAATATCCTTCGCATTTTAAGAGGTAGTGCTACTCCACTAAGTACGCTAAAAATCAGAGAACGCATGTTGGATAAAATGAGTGACACTAGTAGAATTGTAGATCGATTGATTGCAAAAGAATTGGTACTTAAAAATACTTGTGCCAAAGACAAAAGACTCGTAGACATTACGCTTACACCAAAAGGCCTTGAATTGGTGGAACATTTAGATCAGTTCAACGATCGTATAGATGCCTTATTAAAAGGGATCAACCCTGCTGAAGCGACTTTGATGAATCAACTACTTGATAAAATCAGAACCATCTCTAGCCCTTCTTAATGAGGTCAAGTCTTTTTTTTTCAACACATAAGCAGCATTTTTTCACTACATCATTTCATTATCTCATTTATTTATGCAAAGATTTTTATTCACTTTATTACTAGCCCTTCCTTTTGCGGGGATAGCACAACCCAATTTTTCAGATAAAAATGTTTTTGAATTTCGTGCGGTATGGGTCGCCACTGTAGTGAATATTGATTGGCCTAGTAAAAAGGGCTTAAGCAATCAAGCACAAAAGGAGGAGTTTGAAGCTTTATTAGACCTCCATAAGAAAAATGGCATGAACGCCATCATCATGCAGGTAAGGCCTTCGGGAGATGCCTTATATCCCTCATCTTTGGAACCATGGAGTGAATACCTCACGGGAAAACAAGGACAAGCACCTACCCCTTTTTATGACCCTTTAACGTACATGATTGATGCGACCCATCAAAGAGGGATGGAATTTCACGCATGGATCAATCCTTATAGAGCAGTCTTTGATGTCAATAAATCAAGTATTGCCAACAACCATTCCTCTAAACTTCATCCAGAATGGTTTTTAACTTACGGCGATAAAAAATATTTTAACCCAGGCTTGCCTGCTGTGTGGGAGCACACCAATAAAGTAGTACAAGATTTAGTAACACGTTATGATATTGACGCGGTGCATATGGATGATTATTTTTATCCTTATAAAATTCCTGGAAAAGAATTTCCTGACGAAGCCACCTACCAAAAAAATGCAAGAGGTTTAAGTAAGGATGATTGGAGAAGAAGTAATTGTGATACCATTGTAAAAAAATTATCTGCTACCATCCATAGTGTTAAACCTGGCGTTCAGTTTGGTATTAGCCCATTTGGCGTTTGGAGGAATCAATCCACCGATCCAAGAGGTAGCAAGACGAAAGCCAGCACGAATTACGATGACTTGTATGCAGATATTTTATTATGGCTGGAGCAAGAATGGATTGATTATGTAGCACCTCAATTGTATTGGGAACAGGGCCATAGTCTTGCGGATTACAATGAACTGATTGAATGGTGGAACAGAAATAGCTATGGAAGGCATTTGTACGTTGGTCATGGCATTTATAGGGCCGGAACGAATACTGCATGGAAATCACCTAATGAGATTCCCAATCAAATTAAAAAAATGAGGTCGTTGAAAAATACCAATGGTAGTGCGTATTTCAGCAGTGCTAGTTTCAAAACCAATGCCAACGGCTGGAATGATAGTTTACAACAAAACTACTACCATCAACCTGCTTTAATTGCACCTATGGATTGGTTAGTTCAAACTAAAATGACCGCGCCAAAAATTCAAAAACAGTCCCCTAATAATTATTTAATTACAGACTTGAACCCTATATCCAACCTAAAACATTTTGCTTTGGTGCAAAAAAATAAAACAGGTTATCAAGTGGTAGCTATTTTACCAAAAGACAGTAAAGGGTTTGATTTAAATACCTTAAATATAAAGACTACACCAGATGCACCTATTTGGATTGTTGCAGTAGGCAAACAAAATCAGTTAAGCAAATACCAAGTAATTGAATAAAAAGTAATGATAAATAGTGTTTTGCATTATTCAAATTAATGCCGCAAACAAAAAGCCATCCCAAGGGATGGCTTTTTGTTATATTCAAAGACAGAACTATTACTCATAAATACGCTTTAAAGGCAGGTTCTCATTTGCTTTTATCAACAATGGCACATGCTCTACGACAGTCATATCATTGTCTA
>JBFYPO010000080.1:0-11936 GCA_041303215.1 Asinibacterium sp.
ACTAATTTTTCGTCTTGGTAAATTTTATAAGAAGCGATCAGTTGTAAAACTGGAATTAAAAATAAACAAGCAGATGCAAGTGTAAATCCGCCGCCTGGGTTTGCTTTCACAATGGTGTAAATGATATATCCAATCAATCCTGAAAGCATAAAATTCGCCAAAGTTACTTTCATTTGCAACATGCGGTTGCCATAAAGAAAAATACTGATAAAAGATAAGCAAGCGCTAAATGCTAAGCTGATTAATGTACTGTATTGGTTAGCGCCATTAATTTCTAAAGCATTTGGTACTGGCGTATAATAAAAAGGTAATTTCAAAATTGCAAATGCCGCCGCACTAGCAAGCAACAACCATAGGGTTTGTATTCTTTGTATCATATCCTAAAGTTAACGCTTTATCCTAATTCTGGGTACAATACAAATTGCTCCATGAATTTATTTACGTCTTTTCTAGTGTTTGCTAAAACCGTTTCGTTGTCAGCATTCATTAAAGCAGTATCAATGGCATCTACAACAAATGGGATATGCCCTTCGTTCATGCCTCTTGTTGTAATTGCAGCAACTCCAAAACGGATACCAGAAGTTACAAAGGCAGATTTGTCGTCATAAGGCACCATGTTTTTGTTCGCAGTGATATCTGCCATGCCCAATACTTGTTCTGCTTTTTTACCGCTGATATTTTTATTTCTTAAGTCAATCAACATTAAGTGATTGTCTGTACCACCGCTAATGATTTCATAGCCTTTAGCTACAAATGCGGCAGCCATTGTTTGTGCATTTTTTTGAACTTGTTTTGCATAGACAGTGAATTCGTCAGATAGAATTTCACCAAATGCAATTGCCTTGGCAGCAATTACGTGCTCCAAAGGTCCGCCTTGTGTTCCAGGGAATACAGCCATATCAATCACATTGGACCATAATCTTAAATTACCTTTCACATCTTTTAATCCTAATGTATTCTCGCCGTCTTTTGCCATCATGATTACACCGCCTCTTGGTCCGCGTAATGTTTTATGTGTTGTTGATGTAACAAAATGACAATGATTGAATGGAGAACTTAATAATCCTTTTGCAATCAATCCTGCTGGATGCGCAATATCAGCTAAAACAAAGGCGCCTACCTCGTCTGCTACCTTACGGATACGTGCATAATCTATATCTCTACTATATGCACTTGCTCCACAAATAATTAATTTTGGTTTATGTGCTCTTGCTTGACTTTCTAACATCTCATAGTCAATCAATCCAGTTTCTTTCACCACTCCATAAAAATGAGGTTGGTAGGTTTTACCAGAAAAATTAACTGCACTTCCATGTGTTAAGTGACCGCCCATGCTTAAATCTAAACCAAGAATAGCATCGCCTGGTTGTAAAATAGCTAACATCACGGCTGCGTTTGCTTGCGCGCCACTATGTGGTTGTACGTTGGCATATTCTAATCCAAAGACTTCTTTTAAGCGGTCAATGGCTAATTGCTCTGTTTTATCTACAATCTCGCATCCACCATAATACCTCTTACCAGGATACCCTTCTGCATATTTATTGGTCATTACGCCACCCATTGCTTGCATCACTTGTAAACTTGTAAAATTCTCAGATGCAATCAATTCTATACCACGTCTTTGACGGGCTAATTCTTGGTTGATAATATCGAAAACAAGGGTATCTCTTTTCATAAATGGTATTTTGTAAATGATGGTGCAAAATTAATCCATTATCATGCCTTACCAAAGCTTTCGTTGAACAGTTATTCTAAGGAATATCCACATTTTTAGTCAGTTTTATATAATTCCTATATTTGGACCGATATAATGGCTTTAACTAACAGTTATTTGCTATTTTTATCCTCCCCAATAAAGAAAATTGAATGAAGGCGATTATACCGGTAGCAGGCGCAGGAGCGAAATTAAGACCACATACTTACACACAGCCAAAAGCGTTGATTCCAATAGCAGGTAAAACAATTTTAAGTTTTATTGTGGATCAATTAAAGGCGGAAGGTATCAATGAATTCATTTTTGTGGTAGGATATTTGGGAGAGAAAATCCAAGATTACGTAGAGCAAACATATCCAAATCTAACGACACATTTTGTGCATCAGAATGACCGTCAAGGGACAGCTCATGCCATTCAATTAGCACAAAATATTGTTGGAGGAGACGAAGTGTTTATTGCTTTAGGGGATACGATTTGCGAGTATGATATTAAAGAGGTTTTAGATAGCCCATGTAGTATGTTGGGGATACAAAAAGTAGATGATCCAAGACAATTTGGGGTGGCTGAAATCAATGAAGAAGGAGTGATTGAGCACGTAGTAGAGAAACCGTCTATTCCAAAAAGCAACCATGCCCTGGTTGGTTTATATAAAATAAAAGAGTCCAACACATTATTTGAATGTTTTCAACAATTAGTGAATGACAATATTAAATCTAACGGTGAATATAATTTAACGGATGCATTGGATTGCATGATCAAGAAAGGAGTACACTTTAAATCCTTCAAAGTAAAGAACTGGTTTGATTGTGGTAAAAAAGAAACCTTATTAGAAACCAATGCCATGCTGCTTAAGAAGTCTGGTGGATATGCAATCAATCCTGAATTATACACCAATAGCATCATCATTGCGCCAGTAAGTATTGCAGATGGCTGTATTATTGAAAATTCAATTATTGGCCCACATGTAACCATCGGTAACAATACAACTATTAAAAGTTCTATTGTAAAGGATAGTATTATAGGTTCTTTTACCACACTAGATGAAGTAGTGTTGGACAATTCTTTGATAGGCAGTGACGCTGCTATCAAGGGTATGAGTCGTACCTTAAATATTGGTGACAATACCGAAATCGATTTCGGTTAGGCTTTATGAATTAAAGTAGAGTTGCCTTGCGCAACACAAGTCAATACCAAATCATTGATACATACATGTGCGGGCGTATTGGCTACAAACCAAATTGTATCTGCGATATCTTCTGGTTTGAGTGGAGTATAGCCAGCATAAACCGCTTTTGCTTTTTCAGTATCTCCCTTAAAACGAACTAATGAAAAATCAGTTTCTACTGCACCTGGATGAATGGCCGTTACTTTAACTTGGTATTGCAATAAGTCAATTCTTTGCGCTTTACTAATCGCATCTACTGCATGTTTGGTAGCACAATAAATATTCCCATCCTTATATACTTCTTTGGCTGCGGTACTTCCAATATTAATGATATGGCCTTTCTCTTTTATGATATAAGGCAAAACTGCTTTAGTGGCATATAGTAAACCTTTAACATTCGTGTCGATCATTGTTTCCCAGTCTTCTAAATTCGCTTGTTCGAAAGAGTCCCTTCCAAGTGCTAATCCTGCATTGTTCACTAAAATATGTACGCCTTGCCATTCAGTTGGTAAGTTTTGTAAATGTTCGAAGACTGCTTTTTTATCTTGTATATCAAATGCCAAACACAAGGTTTTAATACCGTAAGTAGTTTCAAGCGATTTTGCTAGTTCGTCTAATTTTTCTTTTCTTCTTGCAGTTAAAATGACATTCCAACCCCCTGCGGCAAATTTTGTTGCGATGGCTTTTCCAAAACCTGCACTTGCTCCTGTAACTAAAATAATTTTTGACATATAGTTTTATTTAATCCTAATAGATTAGGCGTTTTCGATGAATTGTTGCATAAACTGATTTACTTGATCTGGCGCTTCCAACATGCCCATGTGACCCACTCCTTTTAACACTAAACACTGATGGGAAGGTAATTGTTTAATTTGTTCTAAACTATCTTCAATCGGTACAGCCAGGTCTTCGGTTCCGGCAAGCATCCATAATGGGATCGAAGCTTGCTGAAGTAAATGGGTTAAGGCTTTTCTGTTACGCATCGCAAAAACAAATTGAATCATTGCTTCCTTGCTAATCTCAGTGCCACTTTCAATAACATCTTGTATTATAGCGGGGTTATTTTTCTTAAACTCGTTTGAAAATAAGTTTGGCGTTGCTGTCTCAAGGTATTTTGAAACGCCAAATTCTTCTATAAACTCCGCCACTTTCATTCTGCTTGCTTTTTTTGCCTCATTATCTTCATAGGTGGTAGAATGTATAAGCAATAATCCTTGTACATGATTGGTATAATAATCCGCAAAAGACAAACCTATGTAACCTCCCATGCTATGCCCTGCGATATAGTAATGTTCGATATTTAAATGATGCATTAATTCATGCAGCACTTCTACATACATTCGAATGCTTGGTGCCTGACTATGATGCAATGCCAATGGCTTGCATTGTACACCTGGAATATTGGGCGCAATAACCCTATATTTTTTTGAAAGAAATTCAATTTGGCTTTTCCAAATACAATGGTCTTCGCCAAAACCATGGATCAATAAAATTGTTTTATCACCTTTGCCAACATCAAAATAGGATAGTTGGTCTATGCCATACTCATATTGATGCAATAGTAAGTTACCAGTATTTTGCATCGCTTCCTTTTTTAATCAATCGATAATTCAATAGTAAAGAAAGTCCCATTAAAACATATACGGCACTAGAAAAGGCTTGAGGGATCCAATAACTGGCGAGTATTAAGCCAATCGTAGCCACAAAAAATAGGCGACCTAAATAACCTGCCCAAGTAGGTTGCACAAAATAGAAAACAAGTGCAATCCAATAAAATGGATGCAGCCAAATGATATTCCAATTTTCATGACAAGCGGTATGCATAGAAAACATACTCATATATAGGACAAGCAAACCGCCTAGTCCAAAAAAGAACAATAAAACAATGTCAAAAAATTTTGCAGAAAGCACGGACCATCTTGCATTCCATTTTGTAACAAACAAGTAGATTAAAAAGAAGCTAACAATAAAATAGATTGGATGGGAAGGTTGACTTGAAGTTGGCTTTGAAAAATCATAAAATGCTGTTCTGCTGATCCAATTAGGTTGAGCTGCAATTTGGTCATGCAATAAATCAGGAAGGAATCCTGCTTGCATTGCACTTGGTGCCTTGTCGGACACGGCACCTAATAACAAGTCAATACCTAGTCCGATCCAAGGGATATTTTGTTCATAGGGTGCTGCTACTACATAGGTTCTAAAGCTTTTAATAGTGGAGGGCGGTGCTTGTTTGGCGGTGGTTTGATACAAACCATCTTTAACCCTTGTGGTACAATTATCTGTAATGAAATTGTATAAGTAGTAACGGTTATTTCCTTCTAAATTTTTTTGTAAGGCATTTTGCCAATTTGTTTTTTCAACATCTGTTAGGTTCAATACTTGTTCTTGAATGCTTCGTCCAAAGTATTGGTATTCAAGTAAGAAATTTTGAAAATAATCTGCCGATAAAAAATAGTTTAAATTCCCCTTTACAAATTCAGCTAAAAAATTAGGCGTATTAAAATCAAAGGTTCCAAAATTATAGACTACATCTGTTTGTTGAGCTGAGTCTACAATTCTGATAGCAGTATGTCCCCATGCAGTGTACACATCTTCGCCAGGAGCACAGGTTAATATACTTATTTGGAGGGCTGCCCTTGTGCTATCCTGTGCATGTAAAGCAGTGGTGTTGATCCAAGCGAAGGATAAACAAAAAAACATTTGTAAACATAGTTTACGCATGGGATTTATTTATAAGTGTAACTTATTTTCTGCTATAGTTTGGCGATTCCTTGGTGATATCTATATCATGTGCATGGCTTTCTCTCATTCCTGCATTGGTAATTTGAACGAAAGTGGCGTTTTGTAAATCCTTCACTGTTTTCGCTCCACAATAACCCATGCCCGCTTTCAAACCACCCACAAACTGATAAATAATTTCACCTAATGTGCCCTTATAAGCAACACGACCTTCAATTCCTTCTGGTACAAATTTCTTAGCATCTGCACCTTCTTGGAAATAACGATCGCCACTTCCTTGGGACATGGCACCAATACTACCCATGCCACGGTATCCTTTGAATTTTCTGCCTTCGTAGATGATAGTTTCGCCAGGACTTTCTTCAGTACCTGCAAAAATACTACCCATCATGACGCAATTGGCGCCAGCTGCTAAAGCCTTAACCATATCACCTGTGTAACGGATACCACCATCAGCAATGATGGGGATGTTTTTTCCTTTTAATGCTTTTGCTGCTTCCATGATGGCTGTCAACTGAGGTACACCTGCACCAGCTACAATTCTGGTGGTACAAATAGAACCTGGACCAATGCCTACTTTCACTGCGTCAGCGCCTGCTGCTGCTAATGCCAATGCACCTTTTCCAGTGGCAACATTACCTGCAATGACTGGTAGGTTTTTAAAATTCTTTTTGATCAACTTCAATGCTTCAATCACGCCTTTACTATGTCCGTGTGCACTATCTAATGAAACGATATCAACGCCCACACTTTGTAAAGCAGCAGCGCGGTCTAATACATCTTTAGTAATGCCTAATGCGGCACCTACTAATAAACGTCCAATATTGTCTTTAGCTGCATTAGGGAATGCAGATACTTGTAAAATATCTCTGTAAGTAATTAAGCCAATTAATTTACCTTGTTTATTAACGACTGGTAATTTTTCAATTTTATATTGACGTAATATTTTTTCTGCTTTCTTTAAATCTGTTCCTTCTGGGGCAATGATCAAATTATCTTTGGTCATTACTTCGCTAATTTTTCTTTTGCGATCTGTTTCAAATCTCAAATCACGATTCGTTAGGATGCCCACTAATTTGTGGTTTTTGTCAACAATAGGAATACCGCCAATTTTATTATCACGCATTAAGTTCAAGGCATCACCAATAGTAGCAGTTACTTCTAAAGTGATGGGATCAACGATCATCCCACTCTCGCTTCTCTTTACTTTACGAACTTGTTCTGCTTGACGTTCAATAGACATGTTTTTATGAAGGATACCAATGCCCCCTTCTCTTGCAAGGGCTATTGCCAATTGTGCTTCGGTTACTGTATCCATAGCTGCAGACAAAACAGGCACATGCAATTTGATATGCTTGGTCAATTGTGCGTGGATATTTACTTCGGAAGGGAGGATTTCGGAATAGGCGGGCATTAATAATACATCATCAAATGTCAAGCCTTGTCCAAAAATGCGGGAGGTAGAATTTCTTGTTGCCATAGGCAAAGATAGGGCAAGCCCTTATTTAGGCAAAATCCTTTTTAGCGTTTGCTGTAAAAAGCACCTCCATGGGGTAGGATAAGGCCATTCAATTCAAGGGATAGTAAATGGGTAGAAAGCATTGCTATATTGAGTTTGAACTGATTTGCAATTTGATCTCTATGGATAGGGCCTTGTAATACAATGTATTGTAAAATTTCCTCACAAATAGGGGTGAGCTTGAAAGGAAGGACTTTTTGACTGACCAATGGGGTATCGGGTAAAGACCAGCCCAGGGCATCTAGTAGTTGGGAGGGGCTACGGTAGATTTGTGCTGTATTAGAATGAATCAATGCGATGCAACCCTTGCTTTTTTCGTCAAATATTTTACCAGGCACGGCAAATACTTCTCTATGATACCCTCTTGCCAAACCTGCTGTAATCATGCTGCCACCTTGTGCAGCAGATTCTATGACAATGGTTGCGTCCGTCATGCCGGCAACAATTCTATTGCGTTTTGGAAACTGATAAGGAAGCGGGGCTGTCTCAGTTGCATTTTCTGTAAGGAGTCCACCATACGCTACTATTTTATTTGACAATTGTTGATGCTGTATTGGGTAGATAGTATCTAAGCCCGTGGCCAACACGCCCCAATTAGGAATTTTTAGTTCACATGCTTTTTGATGCACGATGCCGTCTACCCCCAATGCCAGTCCACTGATAATGCCCAAGTTTAAATGTGCAATACCTTCCAATAATTCTTGAATCACTTTTGTTGCGTAAAGGGAATGATTGCGGGTACCAACGATACTAACTAAATAGGGGAGGTTCCATTTCTTGGATCCTTTTGAAAACAATAAGGTAGGCGCATCTTCGCATTGAAATAAACGGTTAGGATACAATGCCTCATCTAATTGAGTAGCTTCGATACCCAATCTGGTCATGGTTTCTAGCTCAGCAGCGGCTGCTTTAAGTGGCCATGAAGCCATAAGTATAGCTGGATTAAATTTTTCTATAGCTGCAAATGCAGTGATGCCTTTTTGTCTTTCTTGGTAGATTGCAATTGCGGAGCCAAATGATTTAAGTAGGTTGCTTCGATGATAAGGGTTGAGCCCATGTAATTGAGAAAATGCGATTGCATATAAAAGTGGATTGTTCATGTGATGAAAATCCTAAGAATTACAAAAACAAATTCAAGTGTAAATACGTAAATGGGTACAATGCAGCTTCGCAGCTTTTAATAATAGGTGTAGTATTTTACTTTAAAGTAATGGTAAAACTCGTTCTTCTATTTTTTGCTCTACCAACTTCATTTGAGTTGTCTGCAATAGGCTTTGTGGATCCTAGGCCAATGGCTTGTATACGATTGGATGCAATGCCTTTTTTGATTAAGTATTGTGCAATCGCGTTTGCTCTTTGTTGAGAAAGCAAATTATTTTGAGTAGCTGATCCTGTATTATCTGTATGCCCCTCCAATACAATAATTGCATTAGGGGTCTGTGTTAAATAACCTGCTAAGGCGTCTAATTCCACCCCGGAGATCGCTTGTAATTTTGCTGAATTAGATTCAAAATAAACTTGACTGAATGTCTTTGAAAAATTTTTTTCGATCGGTTGGAGTACAAAGCTAAAAGTCTTTCCAGACATCGCTTTAACAGTATCCATGGCAAGGATATTGGTACTGTAATCATGCCCTATGCTATTAATTTTTAAACCAAGGCTATCAAAATAAGGCAGGGCTAATAAAAACTGCCCCATACTATCTACTTTCATTTCCATGATAGGATAACCAGAAGCAGGATCAACTAATTCAAGATCAGCAGCAATTGTTTTTTTTGTTTTTGCGTCCACAATGGAGCCTTTGATGTACCATGTTTTATGCGCCCTTGTTTTTTCTGCTAGCGTCACTTGGTAGATATCTAATTCGCCTCTACTGTCAATTCTATCACTTGCTATATAAGCGGTTGTGCCATTGCTACTCACGGCAATACTCCCTTCGTTATCGAAGGTATTAATTGGATACCCAAGGTTGACAGGCTGGGTCCAACTACCGTCAATTTTTTTCCTAGATACGTAAATATCTGTACCACCAAAACCAGGATGACCATTGCTTGAAAAATATAAACTCTGATTATCTGCATGTATAAACGGCGTTTGATCATCTCCTTTTGTATTGATCATTGGGCCAAGGTTCATGGCATCTTCCCAATACCCTTTTTCGTTCTTATACGCTACATAGATATCTATGCCGCCATAACCATCGGGACGATTACTTGCAAAATAGAGGGTAGTGCCGTCAGGCGATATGCTTGGAGCACTTTCCCAATAATCACTGTTGATGCGCTGGCCTAGGTTGGTGGGTGTAGACCAGCCCCAGGGCGTTTTTTGCACCTTATAAATATCATATCGTCCATAACCCTGCTCTGCATAATCTGCAGCATAAAATAATGTTTTCAAATCGGCACTTAAACTCATACTGCCTTTTTTTGCTGCAAAATTTAAAGTATCAGATAAAGGCAATGCAAGGGTAAATCCATTTATGCCCATTGAACTTGAATAAAAATCTTCTCTGCTTAAGTTTAATCTTCGCATGAATAAAAACAAACTGTCTTGAATACTCACAGTTGGAAAATATTCTGCATAAGGGGTATTAATACTATCCCCCATATTCTTGATTGAAATTTCTGGAGCATTCTTTTGCTCGATAGCGAAAGTACTTATTGCAAATAGTGATTGTGCTTTTTCTTTTAAGTATGTTGGAACTTTATTTTGTTGAATAAATGGCGCTAACAATTTTAAGGCAGCATCATATTGACCAAGGCTTGCATAAGCAATACCTTGTTTTACAATAAAGGGTATCGCGGCAACGCTATCTATTTTTTGTATCCTTTTAAAATAAGTTGTTGCTGATTGATAGTCTTTATTTTCATGATACACTTGGAACAAGGCTATCACAGGATCAAGGTATTGACTGTCTTTTGAGCAAGCTGAAGTAAAGTATTGAATAGCTTTTTTGACCTCTTTTTTTTCTAAAGCAACTAACCCGGCTTCATATGGTTGTATAGCTTGTTTCGATTGCCCAAATAAAGCTGGGCTGCAAAACAGCAGGCATGTGCTGATGGCCGCAATTCCTAAATGGTATCGTTTAAAAAAATACAACATACTATAAAGGTAGTATAAGAACTTGAATGGACTAAGGTACTTGTATGTACTTGTGTAATTGTGCGCTCAACTCCCAGCTTGGATTCAATTTAATATAATCAATCACCAAAGGCGTCATGGCATCGGACTTGTCCCATTCTGGTTGTAAATATTTTTTACAAGCTATTTGAATATCCTTTTCAAAAGAATTGGCCCAATCGAAATCCGATGTATTAAAGACTACTACTTTTAATTCATCTGCTGCTTTAACCGCTTCAGGCAAGGGTGCTTTAAATTTTTTAGGCGATAAACAAACCCAATCCCAGCTACCACTCATAGGACTAGAGCCAGACGTTTCGATATGTGTTTGAAAACCCGCATTTTTTAATGCAGTAGTTAATTCATCTAAAGGGTGCAATAAGGGTTCGCCACCTGTAACAATAGCAATGCGACTAGGATGTGCTTTTGCTGCGGCTACAATTTCTTCTATAGTTAAAACAGGATGTTTGCTTGCATCCCAACTGTCCTTAACATCACACCAAACACAACCCACATCACAACCTGCAAGTCGGATAAAAAACGCCGCTTTACCCTGGTGGTATCCTTCCCCTTGTAAGGAGTAAAACATTTCCATTACTGGATAAGATTGTGTCGTATTCAATGTGTTTAAATTTATACGCCTTGTCAGGCATTTTATACCCCTTGGTAAGCCTTCATGGTATTTTTTAATAATCCTGCAATGGTCATTAAACCTACACCGCCTGGAACTGGTGTTACTGCAGAGGCGACAGTGATCGCAGATGCATAATTGACATCTCCTTTGATTCTAAATCCTTTTGCTGCTGTTGGGTCAGTCACTCTCGTGATACCCACATCAATAATCACGGCACCTGGCTTGATCATGCTTGCGTCAACAAAATCTGGTATACCCACTGCTACAACAATAATATCTGCTTTAGAACAAAGGTCAATTAAATCTTCTTTTGGTGTATGTCGATGACAACAAGTTACCGTGCAATTGCCTTGAGGATGTTCGGCACTTAATAAGATGCTCATTGGTCTACCTACAATATTACTACGACCAATCACCACAGCACGCTTCCCTTTGGTGTCAATATTAAAATGTTCTAACATCAACATCACGCCGTAAGGTGTAGCTGGAATAAACGTATTTAATCCTTGCACTAACCTGCCCACATTGGCTGGATGAAATCCATCTACATCTTTTTTGGGATCGATGGCTTCGATGACTTTAGCGTCGTCGATATGTTTTGGTAGCGGTAATTGAACTAAAATACCATCTACGTTTTCGTCTTTATTTAAAGCCTCGATTTGTGCTAACAAATCAGCCTCGGTTACAGATTCCTCAAATCGGAATAAGGAAGATCCAAACCCAGTTTCCTCGCAATTTTTTACTTTACTTGCCACATAAGTTTCACTTGCGCCATTATTGCCTACTAAAATAGCGGCTAAATGAGGTGTTCTTTTCCCCGCTGCTTTTAAAGCGTTGGTTTGTTCTAATAAGCTTGCTTTGACTGCCGCTGAGGCAATTTTTCCATCGAGTACTAACATGGCGCAAATTTAGTTCTTTTTAAGATTCGTTCCCACGTATCTTTGTACTCTTAAATTAGTTTATGGAACAAAACCCGAATCAGCCCTTAAATATTGAAATTAGCGAGGAAATCGCTGAAGGCACCTATGCCAACTTGGCGATTAT
>JBFYPO010000081.1:0-67700 GCA_041303215.1 Asinibacterium sp.
TGGATTGCAAGACAGCTTCAACAGCTGCTACAAACCGATCATCAATATATTTTTCTAATCCTGCTACCGCATTTGCTTCAATCTGCAAGGCAGCAATAGCAATGGATTTGATCTTGGATGGCATAGGCATAAAATGGATGCAGCAAAGGTAATACTTCATTAACTTTGTCCTCCATTTTTAATCGATCCTTTGATAAAAGGTTGATTAAAAAAATTATCCCTTTTTGTGAACTTTTGTTCAACAAAATACGTTAACTTATATGTCCAAATAGACAATAAACGGTTGATATTAAGCTTTTTACGATGCCCACGACTAAAAAAACGATAAAAAAGAGTGCCACAACCTCCAATAAGGACTTGGTAACTGCTTTGGAGCAATATTTTGGATTCTCAGAATTTAAGGGTACCCAAGAACAAGCGATCGCCTCTCTTTTGAGCGGAAGGGACACTTTTGTGATCATGCCGACAGGTGGAGGGAAGAGTTTATGTTATCAATTGCCTGCCATGATGCTTGAGGGCTGTGCCATCGTCGTGTCTCCTTTGATTGCATTAATGAAAAACCAGGTGGACTTGGTAAGAGGGTATAGTGAAAAAGACGAAGTGGCCCATTTTTTAAATTCTTCTTTAAATAAAGGCCAGATCAAGTTGGTGAAAGAGGATTTGTTGAGTGGAAAAACAAAATTATTATACGTTGCTCCAGAGACTTTGACGAAGCAAGAGAACCTGGATTTTTTTAGCGATTTAAAAATTTCATTTTTTGCGGTGGACGAAGCGCATTGTATTTCTGAATGGGGGCATGATTTTAGACCTGAGTACAGAAGGCTAAAAGAGATGATGGAAGAAATTAACCCAACAGCCCCTATTATTGCTTTAACTGCAACTGCAACACCTAAAGTGCAGAGCGATATTGTTAAGAATCTTGCATTGAGAGACCCCGAAGTGTTAATTTCTTCTTTTAATAGAACGAACCTGTACTACGAAGTGCAGCCAAAAATCAGAAAAGAACAAACGGTAAAAAGTATCGTTAAATATATTTCTAAGCATAAAAAGAAAAGTGGGATTATTTATACTTTAAATAGAAAGACCACGGAGGAATTGGCGGATCTTTTGAAAGCCAATAATATCAAGGCTGTCGCTTATCATGCTGGATTAGATCAAAAATTAAGAGCAGATAGACAGGATCAATTTTTAAATGAAGAGGTGCAGGTAATTGTTGCGACCATTGCATTTGGTATGGGTATTGACAAGCCAGATATACGATTTGTCATTCATTATAATATTCCAAAATCGATCGAAAATTATTATCAAGAAACTGGAAGAGCAGGTAGAGACGGTTTGGAAGGGAATTGTATTTTATACTATTCACAAAAAGACGTATCTAAACTGGAACATTTTTTAAGAGACAAGCCTTTGAGTGAAAGAGAAGTGGGTGCACAGTTAATTGACGAGACAGTAGCATTTGCAGAAAGCGGCGTTTGCAGAAGAAGAAGTTTGTTGCATTATTTTGGAGAAGCTTGGCCAGATAAAAATTGCGGTAAATGTGACAACTGTTTACAACCGAAAGAAAAATTTGAAGCAAAAGAAGAGTTGGTGCAATTATTGCAAACCATTCAAGCTTTAGACGAAAGGTTTGTTGCGGCTTATGTGGTACAAATTATTACAGGACATTTTACGCCTCAAATTGGGTTGTATAGACATGAAAAGTTAGTTGTCTTTGGATTAGGCAAAGCACATGATGAATTATTTTGGAATAGTTTGATTCGTCAAGCAATGCTTGAGCAGCTCATTGAAAAAGACATCGAAGAGTATGGTTTACTGAAACTGACTACGAAAGGTCAAAAATACCTAAAGAAGCCTAGTTCTTTCTTGGTGGTATTGCAAAATGTATTTGCAGCAGAATTAGGCGAAGACGAGGAAAGCGAAGTGGCCGAAGATGCTGCTACCACAGACGATCGTCTATTTGAATTACTAAAAGACCTGCGTCAAGTGGAAGCGAAGAAAATTGGGTTACCCCCTTTTGTAATTTTTTTAGAGACTTCGTTGCAAGATATGGCTACTTTGTATCCAACCTCATTGACAGAGCTAGAAAGATGTCAGGGGGTGAGTAAAGGGAAGGCGCTAAAATATGGCAAACCATTTATTGAATTGGTGGATCAATATGTAACCGAACATGGCATCGAAAAGCCAGATGATTTTGTGATGAAATCAGTGGCCAATAAATCGAGCAATAAAATTTATATCATTCAAAACGTAGATAAAAAAATTCCTTTAGAAACCATTGCAAAAAACAAAGACCTAAGACTAGATGCTTTATTAGAAGAAATGGAAACCATTGCTGCAAGTGGCACAAAATTGAACCTAGACTACGCTATAGATGAATGGTTGGACGAATATGACCAAGAAGAAATTTTGGAATATTTTAAAAGCTGTGAAACTTCCTCTTTACAAATTGCGCAACAAGAATTGAGTGAAAATGACTACACCTGGGAGCAGCTTAAAATTATGCGTATCAAGTTTTTAAGTGTCGTAGGTAACTAATATTTTTAATTGGTCTGTTTTGAGTTTTGCTGCAGGTATTGTAATGCCCTATCAGTGGCGTTTTTACGAACACTCATATAGTATAAATTAAAATCAGCAATATGGTAATTGCTCGTGTTGTATAAAAAATTACCAAAAAATTTAGGCTTCGGTGTCCATAAAACGCCTTCATGGCTGATGGCTCCTGCTACTTTCGGGATGATCTTGTTAAAATTATAAAGAACTGCTCCTTGGTTGGCATCTCTTTTTGCAATAGGTTGATTGCTACTCCACGTAATTGGATTAGTCACAATAGAATTGAATTTCTCCAATTGTACAAAGGGAGGCTTGAACCCTTCTTTGTATGTGCGCCATCCACAAATACAACCAGTTTCGGTAGGCGTTGTACATGCTTTTAGGCTAGCAAATTCTGCTGGGTCAATCGCCATACCTACAATATAAGCAGCAACTAATTGTCTAGACAAGGGTTTGTTATCGAAATATTCTTTTAACAAGCGCTTTGCATGGGTGCTTCCTTGGCTATGGGCAGCGATGATGATTGGCTTGTTTTGATTGTGGTTGGTCATGTAATAATCAAAAGCATTTTTTACATCTTGGTAAGCCAATTCGAAGGCGGCCAAGGCATACATGGTGTCTATTTTATTTTTTGGATAGTAACTATTAATATGTGCTTGTCGATACCTTGGTGCATATACATTGCCCACTTCATTAAATACACTCGCTTGATTTAAAATGGTCGTATAGTCTGTATTTATATTCAATGCAATATCCTTAAGAGAGGCAGACCATCCATTAGGAAGTGAAGGATCTAAATAGGTTGTTGGATGTATAAAAAAAACATCCGCTAATTGCTTGTGTTCATGGTTGTTTAAAATTTGCGCAGGGACACTATCTGATGGGTCTAATTTCGCCGGATGTGCTGCCCAGTTTTTAAGTTGACTATAATTTGGGTGCTCTTCCCAATCTACTTTTTCATACGCAGCCTTGTAGGTAGCATAATTGCTTTTAGTGCAGCTCGCCAAGCTTAAAATAATAATAAACAGTGCAATGATTCTCATACCACAAAGGTATCATTTTATACAGGAGCAGCTTATTTAGTTTTGAATAATTTAGAGATGGATGCGAAGAAAATATTTTAATTTTACGTAAAATAGCCTGATTGCATTTATTAAGACATATACCATTTTTAAAAGCGGTGTTTCAACATAGTTTAACTGCCTTTGGCGGACCACAGGTACATGTAGGCTTGCTCCAGCACCGCTTTGTAGAGCAGCGAAAAGACATCACATCAGAGGAGTTGATGGAATACAATGCCTTCTGTCAGCTGTTGCCAGGGGCTTCTTCTACGCAAACAGTAGTACTTATTGCATTCAAACGAGGTGGATTTCCCTTAGCCTGGATCACTTTATTGATTTGGATTTTACCTGCAACTAGTTTCATGGCAAGTCTTGCCATTGCCTACACTCATTTTGACTTACAACCTTTATTGAAAACCTTACATTTATTACAGCCGATGGTCATTGGGTTCATAGCCAGTGCCACTTATTTGTTATACCAAAAAGCCATTCGCAATACAATCACACAGTTTGTTTTTATTGCAGCAGCTTTACTTACCATCGTTGGATTTAAAACACCATGGACAATTCCGGTGGTCATTATTCTAGCGGGCATCGTGACCAATTTTAGTAATAAAAGAATTCCTGATCAAGGGACTGCACCCAAAAAAATCAAATGGGTACACTTGCATTTATTTTTATTCTTTTTTATTGTGGCAGGATTTTTATCTGAACAAGCAACACGTCAAAATTGGGAACAGCGCAAAGTGTTCAATTTGTTTGAAAATAATTATCGATTTGGAAGTTTTGTTTTTGGCGGAGGAGATGTACTCATCCCCATGATGTATGAACAATATGTTACCCGCCCAAATACAGAACGTGTTCGAGAAAGCAAAAGGGATGTCTTGAAATTAGACAGGACAGCTTTTTTAACTGGCTCGGGTATAGTGCGCGCTATTCCTGGTCCTATCTTCTCGATTGCAAGTTTTACTGGCGCATTGGCTTTAAAAGAAAAGGGGATAGTCGGGCAGATCATTGGGGCTATTGTCGCCAGTATTGGTGTTTTTCTACCTAGCTTTTTTATTGTTTTATTCTTTTTCCCTATCTGGCAGAAACTAAAAAAGTATGCTTTATTTTACCGTTCCTTAGAAGGTATTTACGCAGCTGTAGTAGGTATTATGCTTGGCGCCACCTTGTATTTATTGAAAGATGTTTTATTTGACCTAGGTAGTTTGAGCTCCTTTTATATTGGCATTTATTTACTTGTTTTTAGTGCTACAGCAGTGCTACTCGTTCGATACAAAGTGGCACCACAATGGGTAGTATTGGGTACGATTCTTTTTGGTGCGCTTTTGACATTGTAATGACTTTGTACACAGCTGTATTTTAACATAAATAAAAGGATTGAAATGTTTATTTTTACAACCATTCATGAAGCATAGCCTTTTTTTATTACTGATCTGTATTTCCTTTTCTACTGCAAAGGCTCAAATGCGTACGATAAGCGGTATTGTCTATGATATTTCAGGAAGAAGGCCAATTGAAGCAGTGATGGTTTATAGTAAACATAGTACTACCCAGACCGATTCCCTAGGCAGGTATTTAATCACCCTACAATCAACTGACTCCCTTACTTTTTCCTTGTTTGGCAAAAGCACTCAAAAATTTAGCATTTCAGAAATAGAAGATCCTAGCAATTTCAATATCATGATCCATGTCACTGGTGTCGACTTGCCAGAAGTGACTGTCCGCAATAGTTATTACAGGTATGACTCCATTCAGAACCGAATGGATTATGCTAAGTATTTCAATTACGAGCCTCCGGGCTTGAAGTTAAGTAATCAACAGAATTTTTCTGGAAATGCGGGGGTTACCATCGGGTTTGATGTGAACGAGATTATTAATATGTTTAGGTTCAAGCGTAACAGAAACCTACAGTTTCTTCAAAACAGGTTAATTAGTCAAGAACAAGACAAATACATTAACTATAGATTTACAAGGCGCTTTGTTCAAAAATTGACCAAATTAGATGGGCCAAGGTTGGATTTGTTTATGGAGTATTGCAAACCTTCCTATCCCACATTGGCCCTCTTGAACGATTTAGAGCTGGGCTATTACATTCAACAGAAGTTGATCCAGTTTAATCACGGGCTTTAATCCTGCCATTCATCTATTTTCTTGCTTAAAACATGGCTTTTTAGTTATCTTTATTGACTAAAATAAGATCAATTTGAGAAAGCTAAACAATTTTGCCTTAATCCTGATTTTAGGATTGTTTGCATGTAAGGAAAAGACAAAGTCAACAGATAAATTTAATCCAAATGCGCCAGTATCCGTTGATATTGCTGTTGCAGCGACACAAATGATAGATAAAGTCATTGAAGTAAATGGTTCAGTCGTTGCAAGTGAGTTTGTGGATATTCGCCCAGAAACCAATGGTCGAATTGTGTTTTTGCAAATTCCAGAAGGTAAAATGGTAGCAGCGGGAACGGTATTAGCAAAACTAAATGACGCAGACCTTCAGGCACAATTACAAAAGATCAAAGTCCAACTAGAGTTAGCAACGATCAATGAGCAAAGAAATAAAAAATTAGTACTTGCAAAAGGTATCAATCAAAGTGATTACGATATTAGTTTGCAACAAGTGAATAGTTTGAAAGCGGATATGGCTTATACGCAATCTTTGATTGACAAAACAGTGATCAAAGCGCCATTTGCTGGTCAAATGGGTTTAAAGCAAGTAAGTTTGGGTGCTTTCATTACGAGTGCAACCACGATTGCCACTTTACAAAAAGTAGATCAGTTAAAAGTAGACTTCACTTTGCCAGAAGTATACCAGAGCTATATCAAAGTAGGCAAGAAAATTTCGATCGAAAGTATTGCCAATCCTGGTGTTAAAATGGTTGCAACTATTGCAGCCATTGAACCTCAAATTATTGCCACTACAAGAAATATTAAAGTACGTGCTAATTTACAAGGCAAGTTAATTCCAGGAGCCTATACTAAGGTGTTCTTGAGTGAAAATCAGCAAAAGCCGAGCATCTTGGTGCCTTCCAATGTAATTATTCCAGATTCTAAAGTGAAACAGCTCGTTGTTGTTAAAAATGGCAAAGCAAAATTTGTGAATGTCGAAACAGGATATAGAACAGCTGCTGGCGTTGAAATTACATCAGGCGTTCAGGTAGGCGACAGTTTAATTGTTGCTGGAATGCTTTTTGTAAGAGACGGAAGTGATTTAAAAATAGGGAAGACATTGCCATTGGTTGATATCATCAAGTAGGCTCACCATTAATACATTATTTAGATGAATATATCTGAACTCTCGTTAAAACGTCCAGTGCTTGCCACTGTGATGAACATTGCAATTATCATTTTTGGTTTAGTAGGCTACTCGTTTTTAGCACTAAGAGAATATCCTGCAATTGACCCACCTATTATTTCTGTTCAGACTTCTTACACAGGAGCTAATTCCGAAGTGATACAAAGTCAGATTACAGAACCTTTAGAGAAAGCGATCAATGGCATACCTGGTATCCGAACGATTAACTCTTCAAGTTCTGTTGGCAACTCAAATATCACCGTTGAGTTTAACCTTGGCGTTAATTTGGAGACTGCTGCGAATGATGTAAGGGATAAAGTTGGGCAAGCAGTTAGAAGTTTACCAGAGGATATCAACAACCCTCCTGTGGTTTCAAAAGCAGATGCGAATTCCGATTTCATCATCATGCTTACTTTAAGAAGTAAAACAAAAGGCTTGTTGGAATTGACGGAGTATGCAGAAAATGTATTGCAACAGCGATTCCAAACGATTGACGAAGTGAGTAGTGTGAATGTGCGTGGCAAGAGATTGTCAATGCGTATTTTCCCGAACACTGATTTACTAAATGCGTTTGGTATTGCTTTTAATGATATTCAAACAGCATTGAGTAAAGAAAATGTAGAATTACCTGCTGGCCGTATTTATGGCAATAAGTCAGAGTTCATCATTCGTACCTTGGGTAGATTGTCTACAGAAGCGGAGTTTAGAAATATCATTATTAAGCAAGATGCTACAGGTATAGTGAAACTGGGTGATATCGCAAGAGTAGAATTAGGTCCAGAACAAGAAGATCAGGGCACTTATTTTAATGGGGTACCTGTTGTGATGTTGTCTATCTCTCCTCAGCCTGGGGCTAACCAAATTAAAATTGCAGATGAATTTTATAAAAGATTGGAGCAAGTAAAAGCGCAAAATAAATCCGATATTGAATTCTTTATCCCAATTGATAATACAATAAATGTAAGACGTGCTTTATCTGAAGTAAAGGAAACAATTGTCATTTCTTTTGCCTTAGTAGTGTTGGTCATCTTCTTTTTCTTTAGAAACTGGCTAATCGCAATTCGTCCATTGATTGACATCCCTATTTCATTGATTGCTACTTTCTTTATCATGTATTTAGCTGGATTCTCTATCAATGTATTGACTTTACTTGCCATTGTGCTTGCTACAGGACTTGTGGTGGATGATGGTATTGTTGTCACCGAAAATATATTTAGAAAACTAGAAGAAGGCTTGACGATTAAAGATGCCGCTAGAGAAGGAAGTAAAGAAATCTTCTTTGCTGTGGTGTCTACTTCAATTACATTGGCGGTGGTATTTATGCCTGTTATCTTCTTACAAGGTTTTGTGGGCTCTTTATTTAAAGAATTTGGAGTGGTGGTAGCAGGAGCGGTTTTGGTTTCCGCATTTGTCTCCTTAACCATCACGCCTGTTTTAAATGTGTATTTAAATAGAAATGGCGGTCAACACGGCAAGTTCTACGAACGCACTGAACCTTTCTTCAAAGGCATGGAGTTGGGGTATAAAAATGGCTTAGCTAAATTTTTACAGATAAGATGGATGGCATGGGTGATTGTTGGAATTTGCTTTGTACTAATTGTATTGATTGGCAAAAACATACAAAGTGAATTAGCGCCAATGGAAGACAAAAGCTCTGTTCGTATTTCGATGTCCTCTGCAGAAGGCGCAAGCTATGAAGACTTAAGAGCAGATTTATTGAAAGCAATCAGAATTATGCAAGATTCAATTCCCGAACATGCATTTACTTGGGGAAGTGTACCAGGCTGGGGTGGTGGCGGAGGTGGCGCAACAGGCAGACTAGGTATGGTTGATGTAACAGAGCGAACAAGAACTCAATCCGAAATAGCTGCTGATTTGAATAAAAAATTCAAGCGATTTAAAAATGTCCGCATATTCTCTATAGAAGAACAAACAATTTCTGTTGGGATGATGTCTCGTGGTTCTTTACCAGTGCAGTTTATTATTCAAAACCTGGACTTCCAAAAAATTAGAAACGTAATTCCTGAATTTTTAGAAGCTGCAAGAAAAGATAAAACCTTTGGCAATGTGGA
The DNA here is from genome assembly GCA_041303215.1 of Asinibacterium sp. GTDB lineage: Bacteria > Bacteroidota > Bacteroidia > Chitinophagales > Chitinophagaceae > Sediminibacterium. The sequence goes on from JBFYPO010000081.1 coordinate 8,985, forward strand.
TGTCAATTTAAAGTTCAACAAACCAGAATTAGATTTGACCATTGACCGTATGCGTGCAAAAGACCTTGGTTTGTCAACGGCTGATATTTCTCAAGCATTACAGTCTGCATTTAGTGGCGCCCGTTCTGCCTACTTTATTATGAATGATCGTCAGTACGAAGTCATTACACAAGTTGCTAAATCCGATCGTAATACACCTACTGATATCAGTAAAATTTATATTAGAAACAACCGTGGAGAGAGTATCCCGATTGCTAGTGTTTTGACAATCGAAGAAAATAGCAATCCTCCAAACTTATACCACTACAATCGATTCAATTCAGCTACTATTTCTGCTTCATTAGCAGAAGGTAAAACAATTGGAGATGGAGTGGATGCGATGGAGCGTATCGCTAAAGAAAAACTAGATGAGAGTTTTCAAACTGCTTTAAGTGGCCCATCAAGAGACTTTAAAGAGAGTGCTTCTAATACCTCTTATGCGCTATTGTTGGCATTGATCTTAATTTATCTAGTACTTGCAGCTCAATTTGAAAGTTTCACAGATCCTTTCATCATCATGATTACCGTTCCTTTAGCAATTGCAGGCGCGTTGATTTCACTTTGGGCGCTAGACCAAACCTTAAACATCTTCTCTCAGATTGGTATCATTATGCTCATTGGATTGGTTACTAAGAATGGTATTTTAATTGTTGAATTTGCCAATAAAAAAAGAGAAGCAGGATTGAGTATTAGAGAAGCTGTTTTAGAAGCTGCTGCCCAGCGTTTAAGACCTATATTAATGACCAGTTTAGCAACAGCGCTTGGCGCATTGCCCATTGCTATCAGCTTAGGTGCTGCAGCAACAAGTAGAAAGCCATTAGGTACAGTAGTCGTGGGTGGCTTGTTGTTCTCTTTGGTATTGACATTATTTGTGATTCCAGCGGTGTATACGTATCTATCAAGTAAACATAAGCGTCATGTAGATTAAGGGCATTGTTGTACCTTGGTTCAATGAAACGAATCTATACTATTTTCTTTTTTTCCCTAGCGGCTTGTAATTTTTCAAATCCAACTGAAAAGTCACAAGCCGCTTGGTTGTTTAAAGAGTTTGTAAAAGTGGACGCCTCGAATCCAATACTCATTCCTGACACTTCATTGCAGTTTGATTGTCCAATAACGAATGGTAAAGTAAAATGGCAAGAAAAAAATGTACTCAATCCAACTGCATTTGTAAAAGACGGAAAAGTATTTTTATTATATCGTGCTCAGGATAGTGCAATGACTTCTAGGTTGGGTTTGGCTATCAGCGAGGATGGCATTCATTTTACAAAACAAGCTGATCCGATATTTTTCCCCATGGAAGACAGTGTAAAAAAATATGAATGGAGAGGTGGCGTGGAAGACCCTCGTATTGTAATGACCCCAGATGGAGCCTATTTTTTAACGTATACTGCTTATGATGGAAAAACCGCAAGACTTTGTTTTGCTATTTCTAACGACTTAAAAAACTGGCAAAAAATGGGCCCAGTTGTAACAACTGAAAAATATATCAATAGCTGGTCAAAATCGGGAGCGGTAGTAGTAGAACAAGTGCAAGAAAAAATGGTTGCAAAAAAAATCAATGGCTTGTATTGGATGTATTTTGGGGATACAGATTTGTACATGGCTTTTTCTAAAGATCTATTACATTGGGAAGTACTTGAAAATCAAGAATCTAATAAAATGTTTTCTGTGTTGCATCCAAGGCCGGGCTATTTTGATAGTCGTTTAGTGGAACCAGGCCCATTTGCTTTGTATACCAAAAATGGAATTGTGTTAATATACAATAGCAGCAATGCAGCAAACAATGGAGATAGTGCTTTGCCTAAATTCACTTATGCTGCAGGACAAGTACTTTTTGATGCCAATGCACCTTACAGGTTGCTCGACAGGGCTAGTTCTTATTTTATCTATCCCAATAAACCATATGAGCTAGTGGGTGAAGTGAATAATGTTTGTTTTGTAGAAGGGCTAGTGCCCTTTAATAATAAATGGTATTTATACTATGGCACTGCTGATTCAAAAATTGGAGTAGCAATAGCCGAACAATAAATTAGCACTCTTATGAATTGAAGTCAAAATTGGACAGCTTTCATCTTGCATACTATTTTATAGTATCTTTTATAATCTTCTCTTTTATAAATTTTGCGGTTGCTTGTTCCACACTTACAATATCTTTAGAAACAATAGGAGAGGCTAACACGTGGTTACCTGTGTTAGGCATAGCCAATGCTAATTTTAAATCAGCTGGGGTAGCAATTTGCGACATCATTTTTTGAATTGCTGCAACTTTAACTACATTGTCTTGATTTGCTTCGTCTTTATAATAGTAAAGTGCTAAACTTGGTTGATGTACTTTTTTAAAAGTGGCTTCTGTCATAGTAGCTTCTAATAAATTTTGTAAAGCAACAACTGCTTCAATTCTGTAGTGGCTATTCCAGTATTTCGGATAAGCGGAGTCTGTGTATTTTACATCCACGTAATTGCCTTTCATGACAGCCCTTCCAATCTGCAAACCCCATGGATTATCTAATAATGGAGCAGCTGGATTATTGACTTCGATATTAGGGGAGTATAAAATTAAACCAGCTATTTCTGGAAAATTGGCTGCCAACTGCAAGGCCAATGTGCCACCAGTAGAAGTGCTCATTAGAATCACTTTCTTACCAATTTGTTTGCCAATAGCATAAGCAAGCTTGGCTGACGCCCAATATTTTTCGGCTGTTAAATTCATTAACTCCTCTGTGGTATCTATACCATGTTCAGCTAACCTAGCTAGGTATAAATTACAATTAAATTGCTTTGCAATATTTTGATGTACGGGATCGCCTTCCATTTGACTTGCACTAAATCCGTGTAAATAAACAATCGCATATTCTGTCTGTCTCTTACTACTATCTGCCCATATAATTTTAGCCTCATTATTTGCCTTGATGGAATGTGTTGATTCCATTGTTGCTATATAATTATCTAATTCATTGGTATTAGCTACAGTTGGTAATTCGTTATCAAATATTGGATCAGCGGGCTTCGGGCCAATAAAATAAATTCCAAATAAAGCAATTATGATTAGAATGCCTATTTTTATCAAACGCATAAGGGTATATTTATTTTAAAGCTAGTTAATTTGCCGGCCTTAAAAAAATATTTTGCTTATCTTAATTCACTAAATTGCTACTATGTCAAAAGAAAGATTTTTGTCCTTGGATGTGTTTCGTGGCATGACTATTTGCTTAATGATCATCGTGAACACACCAGGAGATGCTTTACATACCTTTGCTCCATTGATGCATGCCAATTGGCATGGGTTTACGCCAACTGATTTAGTGTTCCCTTCCTTTTTATTTGCAGTGGGTAATTCTTTAAGTTTTGTCTTACCTGGTTTAGAAAAACAAGGGAGAGTAAAAGTAGTTTATACAATTACCAAAAGAACCTTACTCATTTTTGGACTTGGTTTTTTAATGTACTGGTTTCCGTTCACTGGCGCTATAGAGGATACAAGAATTTTTGGCGTATTGCAACGTATCGCATTGGCTTACGGCTTTGCTGCTTTGTTTGCGCACTTTATGCACGAGCGAGTAGTAAAAGTGTTAACAGCAGTTCTTTTATTAGTTTATTGGTACCTAGCAATGCATTTTGGGCAAGCAGGAGATCCCTTAAGTTTAACAGGGAATGCAGTGCTTAGGTTAGATTTATATTTAGTAGGCCCTGCTCATTTATACCATGGAGAAGGGATTGCATTTGATCCCGAAGGCTTATTAAGCACTTTGCCAGCTATAGTAAATGTATTGGTTGGTTTTATCGTTGGAAATTTTGTACGCACAAGTGGTAAAACCTATGAGGGCCTTACCCATCTATTTATGTGGGGTGCTGGTTTTGTGTTTTTAGCTTTCATGTGGGATTATCAATTCCCAATCAATAAAAAGCTTTGGACCAGCTCTTATGTAGTATTAACGATTGGCTTGGATATGATCATTTTGTCTACGATCATCTACAGGGTCGAGTTACATCGTCAACATCAATTTGCTCGATTTTTTGAAATATTTGGGAAAAATCCTCTGGCGATCTATCTTTTTTCTGAAATTTTACTCATTTCTATCAATTTATTGAAGGGCCCAGGAAACTATAATACCGTATTTGATTGGGTTTACCAGCAGGGCTTTGCAAATATGTCTTTGTACTGGGGCTCCCTTGCCTTCTCCATTATGTATATGTTGGTCTGCTGGTTATTGGGTTATATATTAGATAAATTTAAAATATATATACGTATTTAAGCCTAATCTATCCTTTTTCCCCTTTTGTTTTTTTTAGGACTGTAAACGGCGTACCTTTGCAGCCTCAAAACAGTACATGGAAATAAGAAACATCGCTATTATCGCGCACGTTGACCACGGTAAAACAACCTTGGTGGACAAAATTTTACACGCAACTAAAGTATTCAGAGATAACCAGGAGACTGGAGACTTGATCATGGATAGCAATGAGTTAGAGCGTGAAAGAGGTATCACTATCTTAAGTAAGAACGCATCTGTAACCTACAAAGGTGTTAAAATTAACGTTATCGATACACCAGGTCACTCTGACTTTGGTGGTGAGGTAGAGCGTGTGTTAAAAATGGCAGACGGTGTTTGTTTATTGGTGGATGCTTTTGAAGGGCCAATGCCTCAAACAAGATTCGTATTACAAAAGGCATTACAATTGAATTTAAAACCAATTGTAATTATCAATAAAGTGGATAAAGAAAACTGTCGTCCAGACGAAGTGCATGATTCAGTTTTTGAATTGTTCTTTAACTTAGACGCAACAGAAGATCAATTGAACTTCCCTACTTTCTATGGTAGTGGTAAGAACGGTTGGTTCAATGATAGCTTGACTCCTTGTGATGATATCACACCGTTAATGGATGGTATCTTGAAATTTGTTCCAGGTCCAGATGTGAAAGAAGGACATACGCAAATGCAAATCACTTCATTAGACTATTCTACTTTCTTAGGTCGTATTGCGATTGGTAAAGTAGAAAGAGGTACAATCAAAGAAGGTCAAAACATTGTGCTGGTTCAAGCTGATGGAAGCATCAAAAAGAATAAAGTAAAGGAATTATACGTATTTGAAGGAATGGGTAAGCGTAAGGTAACAGAAGTTGTTTCTGGTGACTTATGTGCTGTTGTTGGTTTAGAAGAGTTCAACATTGGTGATACCATTGCTGATCCTGAAAATCCAGAAGCATTACCTGTAATCAGTGTAGATGAACCTACAATGAGCATGACTTTCAGTATTAACAACTCTCCTTTCTTTGGTAAAGAAGGTAAGTTTGTTACTTCTCGACATATTCGTGATCGTTTGATGAAAGAAACTGAAAAGAACTTGGCATTGCGTGTTGAGGAAACAGATTCTGCGGATAGCTTCTTGGTATATGGTCGTGGTATCTTGCACTTAGGAGTATTGGTGGAGACAATGCGTCGTGAAGGATATGAATTGACTGTAGGTAATCCACAAGTATTGGTAAAAGAAATTGATGGCAAAAAGAATGAGCCATTTGAGATATTGGTAGTAGATGTGCCAAGTGAATTTAGTGGTAAAGTAATTGACTTAGTAACCCAAAAGAAAGGTGAAATGTTGATCATGGAATCAAAGGGTACGATGCAGCATTTAGAATTTGATATTCCTTCTAGAGGTTTGATCGGCTTGCGTTCTCAAATGTTGACTCAAACTGCAGGTGAGGCTGTAATGGCACACCGTTTCAATGAATACAAGCCTTGGAAAGGACCAATTCCTGGAAGAAGTAATGGTGTATTGATTGCAAAGGCTGGTGGTACAACAACAGCTTACTCAATTGATAAATTACAAGATAGAGGTCGTTTCTTTATTGAGCCAGGTGAAGAAGTATATGGTGGTCAAATTTTAGCGGAACATATTAAGCCAGGTGATTTGAATATCAACGCTGTGGAGATGAAAAAATTAACCAACCACCGTGCGAGCGGTAGTGATGATAGTGTTCGTATTACGCCAAAAGTACAATTCACTTTAGAAGAGTGTATGGAGTATATTCAATTTGATGAGTGTATCGAGGTGACTCCAAAGTCGGTTCGTATGCGTAAGTCTTTATTGGATGAAAATGAGCGTAGTAAAGCAACTAAGCAAAATAATAACTAGTCTCAATCTAGTTGATCATATAAAAAAAGAGTCTCGATTTTTCGAGACTCTTTTTTTGTGCAGTTGTTTTTTATATAGTTAGTTATAATTTTTTAATTTTGAATTTGGCTTATTTGAAATGAGCCATTTCGCAATTTCGAATATTATGCGTCTACCGGCTTGTTCAATGTTTTCCAAAGTAAATCTTTTAGTTCCATAAGATTTTTTGCAATCGCAGAAGAGATAAAGATATGTGGAATATTTTCTGGCAATTCTTTTTCTATCGCATCCGTTAATTCCTGATCTAATAAGTCTGACTTACTAATAGCGATGATAAAATCTTTTTGTAGTAATTCAGGATTAAATTCGTTCAATTCGTTTTTTAAAATTTCGAATTCTTTTTTATGGTCATTTGAATCTGCTGGAATTAAAAAAAGCAATACTGCGTTTCTTTCAATATGCCTTAAAAAACGATGTCCTAAACCTTTACCCTCCGCAGCACCTTCAATGATACCAGGTAAGTCTGCAATACAAAAAGATCGATTGTTTCTATATTCAACCATGCCTAATTGTGGCGTTAAGGTAGTGAATGCATAGTTGGCAATTTTTGGTTTTGCTGCAGTAATGGCCGATAAGAGTGTAGACTTTCCAGCATTAGGGAAACCAACCAAACCCACATCCGCTAATACTTTTAATTCGATTTGCTTCCATCCTTCTACACCATCTTCTCCAGGTTGAGCATATTCAGGTACTTGTTGTGTTGGAGTAGCAAAATTACAATTGCCTAATCCTCCTCTTCCACCTTTCAACCAAACTATTTCTTGACCATCATGTAAGATTTCAGCTTCAATTTCACCGGTTTCTTCGTCTCTAGCAATAGTACCTAAGGGCACTTCGATAATAATATCTTCACCGTCTTTTCCAGTACATCTATTTTTTGATCCATTTTCTCCGTCTTTTGCTAATACATTTTTGTGGTAACGTAAATGCAGTAAGGTCCATAGTTGCGCATTCCCCCTGAGAATAACGTGCCCGCCTCTTCCTCCATCTCCACCATCAGGTCCTCCCTTTGCGGTCAATTTATTTCTTAGGAAATGTCTACAACCTGCTCCGCCATGACCACTGTGGGCAAAAATGCGGATGTAATCAATAAAATTATTTCTTTCTGACACTAGTTCTTATTATAAGCTACAAAGTTAGTACAATCAAGCGGTAATCTGTTTGAATAAAAAAGCCTCCTTAGGTATAAGAAGGCTTTAAAAATATAGGATGGGCTGTCATTACATTAGGCAGCCTTATGTTAATGATTTGCTTTAAGTCCATCAATCAAAATGGCAACCATATTTTGTTCTAATTCTTCTGCACTGATCTTTTTAGTCGAACGATGCCAGCTTTCAATACCACTCACTGCATGTAAGAAGATTAAGACAACCGTTGGGGCGTCAATTGGTTTGATTTCTTTATTTCTAATCCCTTCCTCAATGATAGCGGCCAATCTTTTACGATATACCCTTCTTTGGTTCTGGTAATTAGATAGGTAAGGATCAGAAAGGTGTTTCCACTCCCTATCACTTACATACACTTCTTCGTAATTGTGGATCATTTCTACAATATGAAAACGTAAGATTTTCTCCATTTTTTTCAATGAACTGATATTTTCAGATTCAATCTCATCTATTTTTAATACAAAACGGTTGGCTACATTGAATACCAATTCGTGTAGTAATTCACTTTTTGATTTGATATGATTGTACAAACTTGCCGCTTCAACACCTACTGCCTCTGCTAGATCCCTCATACTTGCCGCTTTGTATCCTTTTTCTCTAAAAAGGGTAGCTGCTTTACTGACAATGACGTCTTTTCTGGATCCGTTCTTTTCGGTTTTGATTCTTGCCATAAGGTAGATTTTTGATCTTTTGTACCACAAAATTATTAAATAAACACTAATGTTTTTATTAATTTTTGAATAATAAATCGTTTTTTGTTAGTTTTTGATAATCAATTAGTTGCGTTTATAGAAGTACTTCGATTTGGAATGCTTTGGGTAGGATGTCTTAAAAATCGTAGTTTCGCAGCTGAAAATCAAAAAAATACACATGTCTTTAGTAGTCGTTGGATCTATGGCTTTTGATGCCATTGAAACCCCTTTTGGGAAGAGTGATAAAATTATTGGTGGTGCCGCAACTTATATTGCTTGGTGCGCTTCCAATTTTACACCAGTAAAGCAAATTTCAGTAGTGGGTGGAGATTTTCCACAAGCACAATTAGATGCTTTGTCAGCAAGAGGCGTTGATTTGGAAGGCGTGCAAATTAAAAAAGACGAGAAAACGTTTTTCTGGAGTGGTAAGTATCATATGGATATGAATACACGCGACACTTTGGATACACAATTGAATGTGTTGGAAAACTTCCAACCTGTTGTTCCAGATAGCTATCAAGATTGTGAAATTTTGATGTTAGGTAATTTGGTACCTGCAGTGCAAAGCAGTGTGATTAAGCAAATGAAAATTCGTCCAAAATTAATCGTAATGGATACCATGAATTTATGGATGGATATTATGATGGACGACTTGAAGCATACCATTAGTTTAGTAGATGTATTGTCAGTGAATGACAGCGAAGCTAGACAATTGACTGGCGAATACAGTTTAGTGAAGGCGGCTAAAAAAATTATGACAATGGGTCCTAAATATGTCATTATTAAAAAGGGCGAACATGGTGCTTTGTTATTCCATGAAAACGAAGTGTTCTTTGCGCCTGCTTTACCATTAGAGGAAGTGTTTGATCCAACTGGTGCGGGTGATACCTTTGCGGGTGGTTTTGTTGCTCACTTAGCTAAGACAAAAGATATTTCATTCGAAAATATGAAGTCAGCTATTATTGTAGGAAGTGCGATGGCAAGTTTCTGTGTAGAGAAATTTGGTACAGAGCGTTTGACTGAAATTAGTGTTGATGATATTAAAGAACGCGTACAATCGTTTGTTCAGTTAGTAAATTTTGATATTAAGCTTGTATAATTTTGTCAAGTATATTAAACGAATTACTTTTGTTGAAATGAACAATCAAATTAAACATACAAAACAAATTAAGAAACCACTGTAAAAGGAAGGTACTGATTTTTTGTATGTCAATAATATACTCAGAAGCCTTCCAAGAAACTGGAAGGCTTTTTTATTTTCATGCCTTTAAAGAATGTAAGGCATGAAAATAAAAACTCGAATGATTTTAAAGTCCTTGAAAGGACTTTGGGTATTTTGAGGCTTTGGATTGGCCATAAAAATGAATACATAAAAATAAAGAAATATGAAAGTTGCAGTAGTTGGTGCTACAGGTTTAGTAGGCACCAAAATGTTAGAAGTACTTGCAGAGAGAAATTTCCCTGTAAGCGATTTGATACCGGTTGCTTCTGCTCGATCTGTAGGCAAAGAAGTTCAATATAAAGGAAAGGGCTATAAAGTAGTCAGTATGGAGGATGGAATAGCTGCACAACCGGCAGTGGCTATCTTTTCTGCAGGTGGAAGTACTTCTTTAGAGTGGGCCCCAAAATATGCTGCTGCTGGAATTCGTGTGATTGACAATTCCTCGGCATGGAGAATGGATCCAACCAAAAAATTAGTCGTTCCCGAAGTGAATGCTGCTGTTTTGACTAAAGAGGATTTTATCATTGCCAATCCAAATTGCTCAACTATTCAAATGGTAGTTGCATTACAACCATTGCATGAAAAATATAAAATCAAAAGAGTAGTAGTGAGCACTTATCAAAGTGTTACCGGAACCGGAAAACAAGCGGTTGACCAATTGTTCGGTGAACGTAAAGGGGCGCAAATTGAAGCGGGTCAAATGGCCTACAAGTATCCAATCGATTTAAATGTAATTCCTCAGATAGATGTTTTTTTAGAAAACGGCTATACGAAAGAAGAAATGAAAATGGTGAAAGAGACTTGTAAAATTATGCAAGATGATTCCATTAAAGTGACTGCCACTACCGTTCGTATTCCTGTAGTGGGTGGACATAGTGAGAGTGTGAACGTAGAATTCGAAAATGAATTTGATCTTAAAGAACTGATTGCTTTATTATCTACAGCGCCTGGTGTGGTGGTGCAACAAGATGACGCTGCCCAATTCTATCCAATGCCCTTGTGGGCACATGAGAAAGACGATGTTTTTGTGGGGAGATTGCGTCGTGATGAAACACAACCCAAAACCTTAAACATGTGGATTGTGAGTGATAACCTGCGCAAAGGGGCAGCCACCAATGCAGTTCAAATTGCAGAATATTTACTAGCGCAAAATATGATCTAAAACTGTGTTCTGTTTTTTGATCTAAGTATACTATTCATTGAGGTCCTCGTTTACGAGGACCTTTTTCTTTAACGTACTAGTTCAATAAATTCGGCTTCAGAAATAATTTTTATCGAAGCTATTTTTTTTGCCTTCTCTAACTTACTTCCTGCGTCTTCTCCTACAATCAAGTAATTTAATTTACTACTAACCCCACTTAAGATATGTCCGCCTTTGGCTTCTGCCATCGCTTCTGCATCAGCACGCTTTAATTGCGTTAGAGTACCCGTAAATAAAAAATTTAATCCAGTCAAGGAGCCATCCGCTTGTTGATGATTGGTTTGTTCCACATTCAAACCCAATTGAATTAAGGTTTCAATCATATGGCGTTGTGCCGGGTCTTGAAAAAATTGTACAACACTGCTTGCCACTTTCACGCCGATATCATCTAACTCAAGCAATTGTGCTTCTGTCATTCGTGTGAGATCCAGTAGGTGATTGATTTTGCTTGCGATGGTTTTAGCAGTCGTTTCACCCACAAAACGAATCCCTAATCCATAAATCAATCGATGTAAGGGTTGTTGTTTAGATGCCGTTATAGCATGACTCAAATTTTCAATGCTTTTTTTACCAAATCCTTCTAATTGACCAATCTGTTCAAAGTTGAGTGTATAAATGCCAGGGATCTCTTTTAGTAAACCTAGTTCAAAGAATTTTTTGATATTGGCCTCCCCTAAATTTTTGATATCCATTGCATCTTTGCTTACAAAATGTGCAATACGTTCTACTACTTGTGCACTACAATTAAAATTAGTACACCTCCATACTGCTTCTGTTGCTTCTTTTTCTAACGCAGTCTTACAAACTGGACAATGGGTAGGAAATTGTATCTTTTTTTCATTCCCTGTTCTTAATCGCTCTATAGAATGTACAATTTGCGGAATCACATCGCCGGCGCGCTCGATGATCACCGTATCTCCTAACATTAAATCTTTTTCAAGAATGTATTCTTCGTTATGTATAGATATACTTGATACGGTAACACCCCCAATGGCTACTGGTTTTAATTTAGCGACAGGGGTGACTGCGCCCGTTCTACCCACCTGGAATTCAACATTTTCTAAAATAGTGGTTGCCTGTCTTGCTTTAAATTTATAAGCTATAGCCCATCTAGGATGGTGCGAAGTCATGCCTAGTTTTTCTTGTAATGCAAGGTCATTCACTTTAATAACTAGGCCATCAATTTCATAAGGCAATTGGTCTCTACCTGCTTCTGCAATTTGACAGTAATCAATTACCTCTTGCATTTTGTGAAACAGTTTTTTTTCTTTTTCAGGAGACCTGAAACCCATATTCCATAAAAATTCTAAAGAACCACTATGTGTTTTTAGTAATGGATGTAAAGTTTTTCCAGGAATTGGAAGGAGGTAGCTTATATGGTATATAAAAGCGTCTAAATTTCTTTCTGCCACTTCTTTAGGATCCTTCATTCTTAAACTTCCCGAAGCCGCATTTCTTGGATTAGCAAGGGTTGCCTGTTGCTTTGCTTTTAATTGTTCATTAAAAGCATCAAAAGCTTTTTTGCTCATGATCACTTCGCCTCTAATTTCTATTTGTTGAATGCCATTTTCAGAGAGAGGTATACTTAACGGAATGGATCGTATTTGTTTAATGTTGTTGGTAATGTCTTCTCCTTCCACGCCATCTCCTCTCGTACAAGCGCGCACTAGTAAATCGTTCTCATAGATTAACGAGATACTAGCTCCATCAAATTTTGGTTCAACACAATAGGCAATTGATTCAAGGGCTCCACTTTCTTTGGCTTTGCGATCAAAGTCATTTAAGTCAGCTGCATTATAGCTATTTTCCAAACTTAACATGGGTACCAAATGTGGTAGGGTTTCAAAATTGCTATTTAAACTATTGCCCACTCTTTGGCTTGGGGAGTCTGCGGTAACGATCGCTGGATTGGCCGTTTCAATTTTGATCAAGACCTGATAGAGTTGATCATATTCGTAATCACTAATCAAGGGTTCATTGACCACATAATATTGGTATTCATGAAACTGTAATACTTTTTTGAGGGTATTTAGTTCAATGCTTAAGGGGCTAGCTAAAAACTGTTTCGTTGTTTGCTGTAATGCTTGTATTTGTGCTTTATCGTACATGGCTGAAAATCTTTGCTAAAGTACAAACTTTAGCGCTTGCAAGCTCAATATTTAATACCTTTATGGACTAAATAATGGACTACTTATGTTGTATTCAATGACGGGTTATGGAAGGGCAGAAATGGCGTTTAATGACAAAACACTTTTAGTGGAAGTCAAGTCTTTAAATGGAAAGCAATTTGATGTGCGTTTAAATATTCCATCCTTATTAAAGCCTATCGAAGTAGAGATTAGAAATACTTTAAATGAACATTTATTTAGAGGTAGTGTGGAATGTTCTATTGCGGTGAGGTCTAATGGTGCTTCAAAACCGGTGAACATTAATAAAGCATTGGCAAAATCCTATTATCAACCCATTGTTGAATTGGCAGATGAGTTGGGTATTGGCAAAGAAAATATTTTAAGTACATTATTAAAAATGCCTGATGTTGTTTCTTCTACCAACGAAGTGTTAACTGAGGAGGAAAAGCAAGCCATTTTTTCTTTGTTAAAACAAGCGATTGATTTACTTAATATCCATAGAAAAGAAGAAGGTAAGTCTATCGAAGTGGACTTAATTGAAAGGGTTGCTGCTATAGAAGCACAACAAGCTGCAATAGCCATCATAGAACCTAACAGAAGAACTAAGATCAAAGACGGCTTGATTAAATTATTAGAGCAAAATGTAGGACCTGATAAATATGATAACAATCGCCTTGAACAAGAATTGATTTATTATATCGAGAAGATAGACATTTCAGAAGAGCGTGTTCGTTTGACCAATCATTGCGCTTATTTTAAATCTATCCTTGCTGAGCAAGATCCAAATAAAGGAAAAAAATTATCTTTTGTATTACAGGAAATGGGCAGGGAAATTAACACTACTGGTTCCAAAGCCAATGATGTCGAAATTCAAAAAGCGGTGATTGTTATGAAAGATGAATTAGAAAAAGCAAAAGAGCAAATCTTAAATGTATTATAAATGACTAAGTTGATTCGTATTGTTTTTGGTATTTCCTTTTTAATTGGATTGTCTGCTTGTCAAACCATGCCCCTGTCAGAACAAAATACAATTCACCCTGACCATCAATGGAATAGCGTAAAACCAGAAAAATACCTTTTCAATGTAACTGATACCAATAGTTTATATAAAGTGTCTTTTGTAATTAGACACCATAATGCTTATCATTACAAGAATATATGGGTTGAATTAAGCCACTATGGTAAAGGAGAAAAACCACAAGTAGCAACGTATAACCTGAACTTGGCAGATGATCAAAAAGGTTGGTTGGGAACAGGTATGGACGATATTTATGATCAAAGAATCCCATTGACTGCTCAGCCAATGAAGCTAAAGTATGGTATTCATACTTTTATAATCAAGCATACCATGCGTGAAGACCCACTGCAAAATATTTTGTCAACAGGAATACGCATAGAAAAAGCGACTTTATAAAATGAAAAATCCAGTGTCCTTCTCAAAATTAATTTGGGTTCGAATCATTTACTGGTTGTTTTTGACCTATATGGTTGCCGCTTTTATTTGGTGGTATGTAGCATTGGTAAAACAAAACGAATTACTCACCGCTACAAAAATTGAAACCTTAGTAGCTACTGGTAAAGCCGACCCAAAACATATTGAAGCTATTGAAGCATTCGCTACCAGAAAAACAAAACAATATATTGGAGAAGGGTTGACGTTTTTAATGCTTTTTCTTTTAGGGGCAATTTATGTGTATCGCTCATTGCTGAAACAATTAAAATATTCTGCCTTACAGCAAAACTTCATGATGGCAGTGACGCATGAACTTAAAACACCTATTGCTGTCACCCAATTAAATTTGGAGACGATTCTTAAAAGAGATTTAAAAGTAGAACAGCTACAACAGCTCATTCAGAATTCATTAAAAGAGACCAAGCGTCTAGATGCATTATGTAATAATATTCTTTTGGCATCACAACTAGACATGGGGCAGTATGAATCTAATAAACAGTTGATAGATTTTTCTGCTATTTCGATGCATTGTATACAGTCCTTTGAAGAAAGGTATCCCAAGAGGCAATGTATTGCTCAAGTTCAGCCATCTATACAAATGCATGGTGAGCCTTTGTTATTGCAATTGTTGCTGAACAATTTATTAGATAATGCTAATAAATATGCAGCTGCAGGTACTCCGATCCACATCAACTTAGTACAGACCGCTACGCGAATTGAATTAACAGTAAAAGATGAGGGTGTTGGCATAGCTTTAGAAGAAAGGTCAAAAGTGTTTGATAAATTTTACAGGGTTGGTGCAGAACAAACTAGGTCTACCAAAGGGACAGGCTTAGGATTGTATTTGTGTAAAAAAATTGTCACATTTCATGCTGGCGAGATATTCGTTCAGTCAAATCAACCTAAAGGAAGTATTTTTGTCGTTCATTTCAAGGCAGATTAAGTATGCAACAACCAAGCATTTTATTAGTAGAGGACGAAGAGCACCTTCACGAAGCGTTGAAGTTGAATTTAGAAATGGAAGGCTATGAAGTTGATTCGGTTTTCGATGGCCAAGAAGCCTTGAAGAAAATACAATCTGCACATTATGATTTAATTATTCTAGACATCATGTTGCCTTCCTTAGATGGTTTTAGCATTACAGAACGCATGCGTTTGAACAACAATCAAACACCTATTCTTATTTTAAGTGCAAAAAACACGAGCGCAAACAGGGTGCAAGGCTTGAAGTTAGGGGCAGATGATTATCTAACAAAACCATTTAACCTGGAAGAATTGCTTTTGAGGGTCGCTAAATTGCTTCAGAAAAATGCACAACAGGTCAATCCTAGTCCATCTATGGAACAATACCAGTTCCAGGGACACCGTATAGATTTTAATGCCTCCGAGGCTTGGTTGGCTTCTGGGCAAAAAATAACCCTCACCAAAAGGGAATTATTATTATTGAAGCTTTTGATTGAACATAAAAATACGGTGGTGGCAAGGGAAAAAATCCTTCAATTGGTTTGGGGGTATCAAGTATTTCCAAATACGAGGACCATTGACAACTTCATACTTAACTTTAGAAAGTACTTCGAATTAGACCCTAAACACCCAAAACACTTTATTTCTATGCGTGGAGTGGGCTATAAATTCCAAGATTAAGGTCCATGAACGCAATGTTTGGGCAAATTTTGCGTTACTATTTATAGATAATTTTAGCCCATGTCATTGTCCTCTATTCAAGACTTCGTTGAACCTATTAACCTTTCCTACCTTTCAAAGGACGAAGGTTATCGTGATACTCAGCTTGGAAAACATATCAAATCTTATGAAAATCAGCTACCTGACATCAGTGATGCGGATATCGTATTAATAGGAGCAGGAGAATGTAGAGGCGCTGGCTTTGCATTAAATGGGTTTGAAGCAGCGAATGCAGTCCGTGCTGCTTTGTATAATTTATATTATTGGCATGCTCAGGTGACGATTGCTGACTTAGGGAATGTGAAATTAGGACAGACCATTCAAGATAGTTATGCAGCTTTAAGAACGGTGATTGCTGAATTAATGTTGCAAAATAAAAAAGTGGTGATCATGGGAGGCTCTCATGATTTAACGCTTCCACAATACCATGCTTATACCTCTATTCCAACCTTAGTGAATGCAGTGGTAGCCGATGCAAAAATTGACCTGGATTTAGAGGCAAGACTTCCATCAGATCATTTTTTAGAAGAATTGTTTACAGGGTTACCGAATCATTTAAATCATTACGCGCATATTGGTTTTCAAAGTTATTTTATGCATCCGCATATGCTTGAAACGATTGATAAATTAAGGTTTGATTGTTTTAGATTAGGGGTGGTGCGTGAAAGTATCGAAGAAATGGAGCCTGTGATTAGAGATAGCCATATGATGAGTTTTGACATTAGTGCCATCCAACATGCACAAGCACCTGCCAATATAATTACGCCCAATGGCTTTAATGGAGAGGAAGCTTGTGTGTTAATGCAATATGCAGGAATGAGCTGGAAGACTAGTTCAATTGGCTTATTTGGCTATCAAGCAGAATTAGACCACCATGGATTAACCGCAATTCAAATGGCTCAAATGATATGGTATATCATCGATGGTGTACATCGCGGGAAAAAGGAAGCGCCATTGACAGCATTGGATCGTTTCAAAGAATTCCAAATTGCATTTTCAGATATCGACACCCAATTTTTGCAAAGTAAAAGTACCGGTAGGTGGTGGATGAAATTGCACAATGAGGAATGGATGCCTTGTAGTTACAAAGATTATTTAGTAGCTTCTAATAACGAAATCCCAGAAAGATGGCTAAGAGCTTTAGAAAGAGAATAACCAATTTTAAATTTGAAAGTTGGTTTAAAGTATTATTTATCATAGCAAGTATTGCCATGATTTTAAGTGCTTGTACTGTTCGTCAGGCGCAAAAAACTTTACTACAAAACGATGCGGTGAAAGGCGCTCATATTGGGATTGCCATTTACAATGATACCAAAGGGCAATGGCTGTCTAAGTACCAAAGTGATCATTATTTTACCCCTGCAAGTAATACAAAAATTTTAGCGACATATGTAGGCCTTGAATTTCTTGGAGATTCTTTACCAGGATGGAAGATGGCCGAAAATGCAGATACGATGTTTCTACTTCCGCAAGGTGATCCAAGTTTCATGCATCCTGAATTTAATTACCAGCCAGTGGTGGATTTGATTAAAAATACCAATAAAAAAGTGGTTGTAATTACCAATACGAACCAAGATAAATTTGAAATTTTTGGAAATGGATGGGCATGGAATGATTATGCCGAAGATTATCAACCAGAAAGGAGTAGAATGCCTATCTATGGCAATGTGGTCCACTTTTATCAAAGGAATAAAAAGCTAGAGGCCATCAAGCCTTTTTATTTTTTTAAAGATGACGTTGAAGTAGATAAAGTTGAAGAAAAAAATTGGTCGCGTGATAGGTCAGGGAATCGTTTTTACACTACAGCAGAAGCGAATAAAAGCAAGTATTTTCAAGTTCCATTTAGTCAGCAATACGCACCCAATTTGCTCGCGGCTACCTTGCTCAGAGATACTTTGCTTAAAGACATAGTGTACAATAAGCCATTCAAGATGCCTTCAACTGGTTTTAAAACGATTAAAACAGTACCAACGGACAGTTTGCTGAAGATCATGATGTTGCGAAGCGATAATTTTTATGCAGATCAAATACTCTTAATGGGAAGTGAGCAATTGCTTGGAAGAATGGATGATGCCGCATTCATTGATACGGCGACTAAATTACTTTTTCCAAATCTTCCACAACCCATGAGGTGGACAGATGGCAGCGGCCTAAGTAGGTATAATCTATGTACCCCTGAAAATTATGTAGCTATCCTGCAACAGATGCAATCTAAATTCGGGGAAGACCGTGTAAAAAATATTTTTGAAAAAGGAGGGGAGGGAACTATTACTAGTTATTACAAAAATTTCCCTGGAACCATTTATGCTAAAACAGGCACATTGGGTGGTCAGGTGGCTTTAAGTGGCTTTATCTATACGCCTAAAAAGCAAAAACTATATTTTTCAGTATTGGTAGCGAACCATATGAGTAGATCGGCTGCACAAGTAAGAAGAGCAGTAGAAAGGTATTTGACCGAAGTCACTAAAAATTTGTAAATAACTTAAATCTTACTCCTGTTGAGTAAAGGTCATATAAGTTTAGCATCATTACTTGCTAAATAATCGATCTAGATAGTCTTCGTTGAATTCAATAAAAGTAGGCGCGCCTGAAGCAGTGGTATTGGGGATATCGCATTCACTTAAGGATTCAATCAATCCATGCATTTCTTTTTGTCCTAAATTTTGACCTGCTTTAATGGCCATTTGTCTAGCCATGCATCGGATTAATTTTTCTCTTTTGCTAAATTTCAAGTCAGCACTAAAATGCTTAAACTGTTCTAATAGTAATTCAATGGCATTTTTTTCATTACCTGCTAATACATCTGCAGGAATACCTTGAATGATAAAACTGTTAGCACCAAAGGCTTCAATTTCATAACCAATGTTGGCTAAATCTTCGATCATTTCTTCTAATAACACCGCATCGCTTGCACTCAATTCTAATACCACCGGAAATAGACTTTTTTGTGTAGCATGTGGTTGCATGCTTGCCTTTTGGTATTTTTCGTATAAAACCCTTTCGTGCGCCAATTGTTGATGTAGGATAATCAATCCACTTTTAGTGGGTGCAATGATGTATGTCTGATGCAATTGCATTAAATAGGCATCTTCTGGTACGGACAAGGATTCATCTTCTTTATACAAGCCCATGGAAGAGGACTTGACAATGAATTCTTGATTGGCTGTAGGCATTTCATTGAAAAAACTTTTCCAGTCTTGTTGGTCTGCCTGGTCTGATTTAGGAATAAAATGCGCCTGATTTTTTTGTGTAAATCCCTCGTACAATGACTTTCTTGAAGTTTCTTGTACCTGTCCTTCTGTAAATGGTTTTTGTATCGCATCCAATTGTTGAATATTGGCATCTAAAGAAAAATCCAGAGAAGGAGCAATACTAAATTGAGCAAGTGCATGTTTGACTGCGGCTTGTACAAATGCATATATAATCTTATCGTCTTCGAATTTAATTTCTTGTTTTGTAGGATGCACGTTGATGTCTACTTTGGATGGATCTACATCAATGTATAAAATATAACTAGGGAAACTATCCTTTGCAATCAGTCCCTCAAAGGCATTGGCAATGGCATGATGTAAGTAAGCGCTTTTAATAAATCTTCTATTGACAAAAAAGTATTGATCACTCCTTGTTTTTTTAGCCGTTTCTGGCTTGCCCACAAATCCTGAAATAGTTAAGTAGTCAGTGTGTTCGCCAACTGTTACTAATTTGCTTTGATAACTATTACCAAGCACTTGTATAGCTCTTTGTTTAAAGCTGCCACCTTCCCAATGGTACACTTCTTGGCCATTGTTATTTAGATTAAAATTAATCTCTGGAAAAGCCAAAGCAACTCTTGTAAATTCTTCTAATATATGTTTGAGCTCGGCCGAATTGCTTTTCAAAAAATTTCTTCTTGCGGGTACGTTGAAGAACAAATTTTTCATACTAATACTGGTGCCAATAGGGGTGGCTACAGCACTTGTCGAAATGACCTTGCTATTTTCGATGTCCACTTCAACACCCACTTCGTCTTCTGCCCTTCTTGTTTTTAGTTGCACTTGTGCTACCGCAGCAATAGAGGCCAATGCTTCTCCTCTAAAACCCATGGTCCGAATTTGAAACAAGTCTTCGATGACATTGATTTTACTAGTAGCATGTCTTGCAAAGGCATTTTGAGCATCTTTTTCGGACATGCCCTTCCCGTTGTCGATGACCTGGATTAAAGACTTTCCCGCTTCATTGATGATTAAACGTATTGCTGTGGCCTCTGCATCTACTGCATTTTCCAATAATTCTTTGACAGCACTAGCTGGTCTTTGTATGACTTCGCCTGCTGCAATTTGATTGGCAATATGATCAGGAAGTAAATGAATCGTTTCGGCCACTGAATTAACAATTTTAAAGTGTGTAAAAGTAGTAAATTTGCCTCTTAATAACGAACCTTATGCAGAGAACAGCCGACATTCAAAAATTAACCCATAATTACCTCCCGACCGACTTCGTTTTAACGGATTGGCCAAGTTTGGAGCCATTTTTTAAGGAATTAAAAGACCGTACCATTGATTCTGTCGCTAGTTTAGAAGCATGGTTAAAGGATTTAAGCGAGCTGGAGGCCTGTATCAGTGAGGATGCTTGTTGGAGACAAATTAAAATGACCTGCGATACAACCGACAAAAGTTTAGAAGAAGCGTTTACTTTTTTTTGCATGGAAATACAGCCTCAAATTCAACCTTATGCCGATGCGTTGAATCGCAAATTGATCGAGTCTGAATTCACTGCTCAATTAGATCAAGAAAAATACCATACTTATTTAAGGGCTGTTCGCAATAGTATTGAATTATTTAGAACAGAAAACATTCCTATTCAAGCAGCGCTGAGTGTGCTGCAACAACAGTATGGTACGATCGCAGGAAAAATGACCATTGAAGTTGGAGGTAAAGAATACACTTTACAGCAAGCTGCTCAATTTTTAGAAAACGAAGACCGATCCTTTAGAGAAGAAGTCTATCGTAAAATACAAACAAGACGTTTGGAAGATCAAGAAGCTTTGCATGAATTGTTCACGAGTTTGGTACAAAAAAGACATCAAGTGGCATTGAATGCTGGTTTCGAAAATTACCGCGATTACAAATTTGCAGAATTAGGCCGCTTTGATTATACTAAAGAAGATTGTTTTCAGTTTCATGAAGCAGTGAAACTGCACGTGATGCCGTTGATCGAAAAAATCTACGAACGTAAAAAAACGAAATTAGGCGTAGAGGCACTGAAGCCATGGGACTTAGAAGCAGAGCCGGCTGGCACAAAACCATTACGTCCATTTACAAACGGGGAAGATTTATATAAAAAGTCGGTTGCATGTTTTGAAGAGATTGACCCCTTTTTTGCTGCTTGTTTAAAAAAAATGAATGACCTTAAACATTTTGATTTAGAAAGTAGAAAAGGCAAAGCACCTGGTGGATACAATTGTCCTTTGGCAGAATCTGGAGCGCCTTTTATATTCATGAATGCTGCTGGTCAAATGAGTGATGTTACCACAATGGTACACGAGGGCGGCCATGCCATACATTCCTTTTTAGCTCATCCATTATCCTTGAGCGCTTTTAAGGAATACCCTATGGAAATAGCAGAAGTTGCAAGCATGTCCATGGAATTATTCAGTATGAATCATTGGCATTCTTTCTTTGATAAAGAAGAAGATTTGAAAAGAGCAATTGAACATCAATTAGAAAGGACAATTACCATTTTCCCTTGGATTGCAATCATAGATAAATTTCAACATTGGGTGTATACGCATCCCGAGCATACCATTGAACAAAGAACTAATGAGTGGCAAAACATTGTCAAAGAATTTTCTTGCAAAGTGCTCAATCAATCTGGCTTAAAAGAATTTAGAGCAATTGGCTGGCAAAGACAATTGCATTTATTTGAAGTGCCATTTTATTATATCGAATATGGTATTGCACAATTAGGTGCAATTGGCATGTGGATGCAATATCAAAAAAATCCAAAACAAGCTTTAGAGCACTATATGAATGCATTGGCACTTGGAGGTACAAAGACCTTGCCTGAATTGTATAAAACCGCAGGATTGGAATTTAATTTCTCTCCATCTTATGTAAAAGACCTTATGGAATTCACCAATCAAGAATTAGAAAAATTATACCACTAAATTTAAATTATACAAACTATGAAAAAAGGATTTGTTTTATTTCTTTTATGTATTGCATCGTTTAGTGCTATCGCGCAAAAGCCAGCTTCTGCTCCGACGGGCAAATCAGACCCTGTGATGCCAGTTTATTTAGTCGACGGTGTTGTAACGCCTTATGCAAAAGTGGTTAAATTGAACACCGCATTGATTGCTTCAATGGATGTGTATAAAGGACCTGATGCCATTGCAAAGTTTGGTACTAAATACAAACACGGCGTAGTGATTGTGAAACTAAAAAAAGCAGGAAAGAAATAAGTGATTGGAATGAATAAAAAAGACCTCGATATCGAGGTCTTTTTTATTAGGCGTTATTTCCGCCAGTATTTTCTCCACTAGGCCTAGGTCCATTTTGAGGCCTTGGTCCCCCTGGACGAGGGCCATTGTTTTGTCCACCCTGAGGTCTAGGTCTATTTTGGGGTCTTGGTCCCCCTGGACGAGGACCATTGTTTTGTCCACCCTGAGGTCTAGGTCCATTTTGGGGTCTTGGTCCCCCTGGACGAGGGCCATTGTTTTGCCCACCTTGAGGTTCTCTATAATTTCTTTGTTGATCTCTTCTTCTACGATCGTTCTTTTCTAATGAACGCAAACTTATCTGACCTACTAATTCTACAAATTCCGGTTCTACCTCTTTATTTTTACTTGTGATTTCTACCGCTTCAAGTTCTTCTACTGCTATCCCTTGCTGGTTTAATCTTTTGATTTCCTTTACGCGTTCAATGGTTAAAGGATAATGCTTGGTATTATTTGGAAGGGTATACCACATTAAATTTTTGAAGATATCCTTCTTGATTAAGAAAGCCTGACCCATTGCAGTTTGTAAATTGTCTGCATAATCAGGGAAAGCTTGTAAGGCATCTAAATAAGTGTCTAATTCAAAATTTAAACAACATTTTAAACGACCGCATTGGCCACTTAATTTGGTTTGATTAATAGATAAATTTTGATAACGTGCTGCAGTGGTGTTAACACTTTTAAAATCATGTAACCATGTGCTACAACAAAGTTCACGTCCACAGCTTCCGATACCTCCCACTTTTGCAGCTTCTTGGCGAATACCAATTTGACGCATTTCTACTTTTACTTTAAACTCACCTGCAAAGATTCTGATAAGCTCTCTAAAGTCAATACGATCGTCTGCAGTGTAAAAGAAAGTACCTTTTTTGCCATCTGCCTGTAATTCAATCTCACTTAATTTCATCTGTAATTTCAGGTCTCTTGCATGCGCCCTGCTTCGAGCTAACATATCAGATTCTCTACTTTTACTTATTTTAAAAGTCTCTATATCTTTTTCGGTACTCGGTCTAAGGATTTTTTTCATGTCTGGATGAAACTCGTCCGTGCCTCTCTTTTTCAATTGAACACGCACCAATTCACCTGTCAATGAAACTTCTCCTAGGTCGAAGCCATTCACACCTTCTACTGTTACATAGTCTCCTTTTTCAAATAATTGGAAAGTAGGGTTTCTAAAAAATTCCTTTCGGCTTCCTTGTTTAAAGCTTACTTCAACCACCCTACATTGACTTTCTGCGTCATCCACAGGCAAGTCACGTAACCAGTCATGTACATTTAATCTATTGCATCCACCTGTACTACAGCCTCCATTACTTTTGCAGCCATTGGGCGTACCCGTGCCGCATGATCCACATCCCATATATTCTAAGTTCTAACTGTTATAAATTGAAATTCCCAACACCCGCATTCCCATATCCGCTTATTCCTAGATTGGTGTCTATGTCAAAATTAAGGTTTTGTTCCGAATGATATGATAGAACTTGATGCTCATTGCCATAAATAACATCTTAGCATTGGCATTGCGTTCTATATAGTAGACTGCTTTATCTAATTCTTGTATAATTGCCTCTAATTGGCCCACTCCAGCAATTTTATTGATTCTAAGGGCAAAATCCTTCAAATCTGGGTCTAAAGGAAGATCTGCACCCAATACCTTGATCCTGATGCTTTGCTCAAGCAGGTGGTTAAAGTACTTTAAGAATTGCTTTTGCTGTTCTCTACCTAATTTACTGGCTTCGTCTACCCATTTCATTTGAGCCAATGGGCCATTTTTGAGGATGGCATTGAGCCAATCCCTGATTTGGTCTAAAAAATCTGAGTCGCTATGTTGTATTAAATGAAGCGCCTCTCGGTAGTTGCCATCCGACATGGCTGCAATTAATTGTGCCTTTTCTGGACTTAAATTGGCCCTTGACTCTAATGCGTTTGCAATTTCGATATTGGTTAGTCTTGGTACCTTAATGAACTGGCAACGACTTTGGATAGTGGGCAGAATTTGCTCTTCTGAATTGGCTACCAATAAAAAGATGGTATCAGCAGGGGGCTCTTCGATTAACTTTAATAATTTGTTCCCCTCCTTACCTAAATATTCTGGCATCCACATCACCAATACCTTGAAAGGGCTTTCGAAACTTTTAAAACTTAGTTTTTTGATAATTTCTGCACATTCATCTGCACTAATATTTCCTTGTTTGTTTTCTGCCTTGATGAATTGCAACCAGTCAAACACATTGCCGTAAGGGTAGCCCTGAACAAATTCGCGCCATTGTTCAATGAAGTTGGCGCTAATGTTTTTTTGACCAGGTTTTTCGGTGATCGTTGGAAAAGAAAAGTGAAGGTCTGGGTGCATCAACTGACTAGCACGTTGGTAAGCAGGTAAATCAGCAATCGCATCCGGCTCATTGAAAGTATGTACCTGTTTAGCAAGTGCAGTTGGGTCGGCAAATAGATCCAACACTTCGTTGGTTGTTGCAGGTGAACTGACTAAGTATTGTGCAAATGCAATAGCAAGAGGCAATGCGCCAGCACCTTCTGGTCCTACAAATAACAGCGCGTGGCTCAACCTTTGGTGCTGAACCATGTCTACTAATTGATGCTTTAATTTTTCTTGACCAATGACTTCGCTCAATAACATGCAGCGAAGATACTATTTACTTAGGTAAGCTACTTATTTTAAGTAACTCAAAATAGCCTCACTGTCTGGCTTTACATTGCTTGGAAAATAAGCCAGCATTTTACCGTTTTCATCCAAAATGAATTTGTTGAAATTCCAGCCGATCGTTGCATCTAAAACGCCGTTCTTAGCTTTTTGAGTCAACCATTGATAAATAGCGGACTGTGAACCGCCCTTTACATCTACTTTATCTGCTAACGGGAAATTGACGCCATAATTTTTTTGGCAGAACTCCACAATCTCTTCGTTAGAGCCTGGCTCTTGTCCTCCAAATTGATTACAAGGAAAACCTACAATGACTAATTTGTCTTTGTATTGACTGTATACTTTTTGCAAGGATTCATACTGCGGGGTATAGCCACATTTACTTGCCGTATTCACCACCATAATTTTTTTGCCTTTGTATTTTGCAAAATCAATTTGGCCACCATCGATACTTTTTACTTTAAAGCTATGGATGCTTTGTGCGTTTAAACTTAAGCCACAAGCAAGGAAAAGGATACTTAATATAGTTTTCATAATAGATAGATAAAAAATGAATGTTTTATGTGTTAAATATAACAAGAAAAGGTGCAAAAAGTTGACTAAAGGGTATAAGCGGCTGTAGCAATGGAAATGGAGCCGGGTGCTCCTTCTGATAAGCAAGCAATAGCTGCTTGCAAAGTGGCGCCGGTCGTGCAGACATCATCAATTAAGAGAAGGTGCTTCCCTTTAATTTGATCGCTGTTGATGAGTTTAAATGGATTGGATCTTATATGGAGCCTAGCTTGTCTATTTTTATGGGTCTGCATAAAGGCCCTTTTATTTTTTTGTAAAACAGTTAGCAGGATAGGCCTGTTAAATCGAGCCTGTATGCCCATAGCGATTATTTGACTTTGATTGTAACCCCTTTGATTCATTTTTGACCTGCGAATCGGTATAGGAATCAGTAAATCTATTAAATCGAATTGTGTTTGGTGAACTAATGCGGATCCTAATAAATGGCCAAAAAGAATACCCACTTTTTGGTTGTGGTGGTATTTTAGTTGAATCATTAATTGTTGGACCAGACTATCTTTTGTAAAAAATAAAAAAGCACCTGCATGTGACACAATTGAATTGCTCCAGAAAATTTTTTCGACTGGATTGCCTTTGATACTAAAAAAATCTGTTACTGGTAATCCATCAATACAGGTCTTGCATAATGGGTAAGCTTTGTCTAATTGATCTGTGCCGCAGCCAAAACATATCTGCGGATAAAATAAATGTAAAAAAGCATTTAAATAGTTTCGTATGCGGCCATACGTTTTCAAGGTTAGAAAAATAATCGATAAGCTTCGTCCACTCTTTCTACCGGAATAATTTCTATGCCATGTTTTTTTATATCAAGCCCTTTGCTATTAAATCCAGAAATAATAATTTTTTCGAAACCTAATTTTTCTGCTTCTGCAATACGTTGTTGAATTCTGTTGACTGCCCTAATTTCTCCATTCAATCCTACTTCTCCTGCAAAACAAATTCCTTGAGGCAATGGTATGTCCTCGTAAGAAGATAACAATGCAAGGATCACTGCAAGGTCCAAGGAAGGGTCTTCTATTTTTAATCCACCTGCTATATTCACAAACACATCCTTCATGCCAAAAGCAAACCCACCACGCTTTTCAAGCACCGCAAGTAATAATTGTAATCTCCTTAAATCGAATCCAGTCACTGTTCTTTGGGGCGTGCCATACACACTTTGAGTGACCAATGCTTGCACTTCGATCAACAAAGGACGCATGCCTTCCATTGCAGCTGCAATCGTGCTTCCGCTTAGTGCTTCGTTTCTTTGCGCTATTAAAAATGCAGAAGGGTTGGTCACTACTTTCATGCCAGTGCCTGTCATTTCATAAATTCCTAATTCACTTGTACTGCCAAATCTGTTTTTTAAAGTGCGCAACATCCTATAAGCATAATGGCGATCACCTTCAAATTGTAATACGGTGTCCACCATATGTTCTAAAATTTTTGGTCCTGCAATAGACCCTTCTTTTGTAATATGACCAATTAAAAAAACGGGTGTGCCTGTTTCCTTCGCAAATCTTTGAAACTCCGCAGCAGTTTGTTTGATTTGAGAAATGCTTCCCGCAGCTGCATCAATTAAATTAGATTCTAAAGTTTGAATAGAATCCACAATCACCACTGTCGGTTTTAATTTTTTTATTGATTTAAAAATGGCTTGAGTATGCGTTTCTGTTAGTAAATAAAAATGGGCATTTTCTAAACTCAATCTATCTGCACGCATTTTGATTTGTTGAATACTTTCCTCTCCACTGATATATAATACAGTTTGATCCTTCATCATTAAGCCTTGTTGTAAAAACAAAGTACTTTTTCCAATGCCTGGTTCGCCAGCTACTAAAACAATAGAACCTAGAACAATCCCCCCACCTAAAACTCGGTTCAATTCTGGGTCTGAACTATCGATACGTTTTTCGGATTGACTCTGCACTTCGTTAATCGCAATAACTTCGGTGCCCTTTTGAGTATTGGTATAATCCTCCCAGCCAGGACTGTTTCCCTTGCCTTTGTCAATCACTTCCTCTGTAAAACTGTTCCATTCGTTACAAGCAGGGCATTTACCCGCCCATTTAGCAGACTCATACCCACAATTCGTACAAAAAAAGGCCGATTTTGACTTACTCATAGGCTAAAGATACTTGGAATCTTGATTTTTGGGGCCGTAAATGCCGAAATAGAGGAAATTTTGCCCAAGAAATGCGTATTAACCCTAAAATTTTGTTAAATTGCGATTCAACTAATATGGTTTTTTCAAAAAATTAAATTCTACGATGAAAAAATTTTTTCTACTGAGTTTTCTTGCTTCCTTCCTGATGATTGGAGTAGCAATAGCTCAAAACACAACAGTAAATGGTAAGGTTACCGATGAGTCTGGTAATCCAATTGCAGGTGCAAGTGTACTTGTAAAGGGGTCTAAATCAGGTGTAAACTCTGATGCTCAAGGTAATTTTTCTATTTCAGTACAAGCAAACAAAGTGTTAGAAGTGATCGCAATTGGGTATGAAAGCCGACAGGTTTCTACCAATGCTAAATCTTTTACAATTGTCCTTAAATCAGATGTTAAATCACTTTCAGAAGTGGTGGTAACTGGTTTTGGTGGATCATTGATTAAAAAAGAGTTAACTGGTAATATTGCGCGCGTAAAAGGTAAGGATATCGAGTACATGCCAACACCAAGTGTGGACGCTGCTTTACAAGGTAAGGCTGCGGGTGTATTCGTAAATAGCCAATCTGGTAAGTTAGGTCAGGCTGTAACAGTAAGAATTAGAGGTAACTCTTCTATCTCTGCTTCTAGCCAACCATTGTATGTATTAGATGGTATCCCAGTAACTTCTCAGGATCAATCTACTTATGGTGGCGATATGAACCCATTGACAGATTTGAACCCTAATGATATCGAATCTATTGAAGTATTGAAAGATGCCTCTGCAGGTGCGATCTATGGATCTCGCGCTGCGAATGGTGTGGTTTTAATTACAACAAAAAGAGGTAAAGCTGGTAGAACACAAGTTACTTTCAACTTGCAAACTGGTCAATCAGAAGCAACAAAGAGAGTAAGAATGTTGAACGCTACTGAGTATAATGAATTAGCAATGGAAGCTGCAAAATATTCTGATGATGCAGAAGAAATTCCTTATGATGATCCATATAGCTACACTCAATACATGAAAGATATCATGAGCTATCATAGCTATGGTCAATGGGATAAAGATCCAAGCAAATCATATGATTGGCAGGATCAGGCTTTCCAAAAAGGCCAATACCGTCAAGCTGATTTACAAATCAGAGGTGGTAATGATAAAACGAAATTCTTCTCTTCTTTCCAACATTTAGACCAAGGTGGTACTATTGTTGGAAATGAATTAAGCAGAACAACAGGTCGTTTAAACGTAGACCAACAAGCAAATAGCTGGTTAGACTTAGGTGTTTCTTTAAGTTTATCTAGAACTTACAACCGTCGTTTACCTGGTGATAATGCGTTTTCAAACCCATTACAGTCAGCGGCTTTATTACCAATGACTCCGTTCTTAGATCCTGAAACTGGCTTACCAGCAGGTACACCTCCAGGTGATGTAAACGTGGGTTTATATTTTAACCCAAGAATCCAAATTGATTATGCTAAGTATAGTCAAGATGTATACAGAACATTTGGTAATACTTACTTCAAAGTAAAATTATTACCAGGTTTAACTTTCCAATCTGAATTTGGTTTAGACTTCTTAAGTCAAAACGAAGAGCGTTATTACCAAACGCAAACAGTTAGAAATACAAGTTCTTCTACAGGAGAAGGTACTAACACAGGCGCATTTATTACAAACTACAATACCAATAGTTATTTCAACTATAATAAAGTAGCTGGTAAGCATAATTTTGCTGCTACTTTAGGTATGCAATACCAACAGTCTCAGGCAAAATACAATAGTATTACTGGTATAGGTTTCCCTTCGGATTCTTATCAAAAAATAGCAAGTGCTGCAACAAAGTCTGGTGGTAGTTCTTCTCAAACAGATTTCAGGTTCTTGTCTTATTTCTTAAGATCTAATTACACATTCAACGAAAAATATATCGTTTCTGCGAGTGGTCGTTTTGATGGATCTTCTAGATTCGGTAAGAATGCAAGAACAGGTTTCTTCCCAGCGGTTTCAGCTGGTTGGATCTTATCTAACGAGAAGTTCTTGATGGACAATAACGTTGTAAGCTTCTTGAAAGCAAGAGCTTCTTATGGTATCGTGGGTAACTCTGAAATTGGTAACTTCCCTCAAATGGGCTTGTTCACTGGTGATGCAGGTTATGCAGGTGCTGCAGGTCAAAGACCTTCTCAATTGAGAAACGATGATTTGAAATGGGAGACAACTAGTCAATTAGATGCGGGTATCGATTTCGGCTTATTCAATAATAGAATTTCTGGAGAAATCGATTACTATGTTAAGAATACATCTGGTTTATTGTTAAACGTAAACATCCCTGCTACAACTGGTTTCTCTAGCATGGTGAAGAACGTGGGTAAATTAGAGAACAAAGGTTTTGAATTTGTATTGAATACACAAAACTTAGTAGGTGCGTTCAAGTGGAATACAAGCTTTAACGTTGCATTAAATCAAGGTAAAGTAACCGATATCCAAGGTCAAGTAATTGAAGGTGGTGTAGGTAGCATGAACCGTGTGATGGAAGGTGAGGCGATTGGCGTATTCTACACAGCAGAGTGGGCTGGTGTTGATCCTGCTAATGGTAATGCATTATGGTATAAGAATACAAAAAATGCAGACGGTACAATTGACAGAGCAACTACAAGTGTATTTAGCCAAGCGACAAGAGTAGTAACTGGTAACCCTAATCCAGATGTGATTTTAGGTTTAACCAATAACTTCTCTTACAAAGGCTTTGATATGTCTATCTTCTTTAATGGTGTAATGGGTAACGAAAATAACATTTATGGTATGGGTCGTTATTCTTCTGCAAATATGCGTTACGAAGACAACCAAACTTATGATCAAATGGCTCGTTGGCAAAAGCCTGGTGATATCACCAATGTGCCACAAGCTAGATTATACTATAATAATGGTGCACAAATCAGTAGCCGTTACATCGTTGATGGTTCTTATATCCGTTTAAGAACTGCTTCAATTGGTTATACTTTTGATTCAAAAAAATTAAACAAGTTCAAACTTGAAAAATTAAGAGTGTATGTATCAGGTCAGAATTTATTAACCTTTACAAAATATCCTTATTGGGATCCAGAAGTTAACGCTGATGATTTTGATTCTAATATTGCAAAAGGTAGTGACTTCTACACGCCGCCACAACCAAGAACTATCTTGTTTGGCGTAAACATTAATTTTTAATTAGTTAATCATGAATTTTATGAAAATATATAATAAAACAATAAACAAATACTTAGCTGCTATTTTGTTTACGAGCGTACTTGCTACTGCTTGCGAAAAGCGTTTGGACGTATTCCCGTACCAAAGTATTGCTGACGATAAAGCTTTGTTGACTGAAGGTGATGTAAATGTAACCTTAGTTGGTGCTTACGATGGAGCACAAGCAGCTACTGTATACGGTGGTGATATCATGGTATTGAACGAGTTAATCGGCAATGGCGAGAATATCAACTTTACTGGAACTTTTGCTGGTTTGTCTGACGCGTACAAAACACAGATGGTTGCCAATAACTCCAATGCATTAGGTACTTGGACTGCTGCTTATAGCACGATCAACCGTATCAATAATGTATTGTCAGCAGTAGATAAAGTAACCTCTTCTACAGCGAAGAAAAATGCAGTAGAAGGAGAAGCCTTATTTTTAAGAGGGTCTCTATACTTTGAATTGGTTAAATTATATGCAAAGGCAGTGGGTGATGGCGATTATGCTACCAATCCAGGTGTGCCATTGGTATTGACACCCACAGGTAATGTAACAGAAGCAGATTATAAAGCAAGAGCTACAGTGAAAGCAGTATACGATCAAGTAATTGCTGATTTAACTAAAGCAGAATCTTTATTGCCTTCTTCTAATACAGTTTATGCAACTAAATGGTCTGCTGCTGCACAATTGTCTAGAGTACATCTTGCTTTGAAGAATTACACAGAAGCTGGTGCAGCCGCTAATCGTGTAATTACTGGAAGCGGTAAAACTTTAGCAACTTCTATTGATAAAAACTGGTTTACATTCATCAACAATGGTGGGACTACTCCTAGCGAGTATTTATTTTCTATGAAAGTAACTGCTCAAGATGGTACCAATGCATTGAATACTTATTTCGGTAGAACTATCAGCACCATTGCTGGAACTGCTGGAAGAAGCGATTGTAAAATTAGAATTGCACATTTAGAGCAATACGAAGAAGGTGACGAAAGAAAAGATTTCTTTGTTTTATCTGGAGGTAACTATTATAGCATGAAGCATTTAGATCGTTTTGGCGATGTACCAGTGGTGCGTTTATCTGAAATGTATTTAACAAGAGCTGAAGCGAACCAAAGAAACACTACTTCGGTTGGTGCTACACCATTAGCAGACGTGAATGCGATCCGTACAAGAGCAGGTTTGCCAGCTTTAACAGCTGTAACCTTAGCAGATATTTTGAAAGAAAGAAAGTTAGAATTGGCTTTCGAAGGTCAATTCTTGCCAGATGCTAAGCGAACTCAAACTGCTGTTGGTACATTGGCTTGGAATTCTGCAAAGTTAATTTTACCTATCCCTCAAAGAGAGTTGGATGTAAACAAGCAATTGGTTCAAAACGAAGGTTATTAATCTGACTAGGTTGATATAAAAAAAGCCCCCGAAAATTCGGGGGCTTTTTTTATGCTTTAAACAGTTACAATTTAATCTCTTCCATTTGGTCATCTAGGAACCTGTATTCAACTAAGTGGCTTGTATTAGAAGCTTGAGATTGTAATTTCAATTTGTACTTCTTTCTCCAGCGTTTTACAATGCTTGTAAAGAAGCCTTTGGTAAGATGGGAGTGTATAATAGGGTGCACTAGCAAAGTCAATTTTTTGTGACCATGTGTAGCTAGGTAAGCTAATTTCTTTTCCATTTCATCCTCTAATAATAATGTCGCTGTTATTTTGCCGCTTCCAGCACACGCAGGACAATCCTCGGAGGTATTGATATTGACTTCTGGTCTAATTCTTTGTCTAGTAGCTTGTAAAAGACCAAATTTAGATATAGGTAAAATGGAATGTCTAGCTCGGTCTGTTTTCATGAAACCTTCCAAAGCTTCTTGCACCTTTTTCTTATGTTCTGGCAATTTCATGTCAATAAAGTCTATGACAATGATCCCGCCGATATCCCTTAGTCTTAACTGCCTTGCAATCTCTTCTGCAGCCTCTAAATTGGTTTGTAAGGCATTCTCTTCCTGGTTATTGCCTACGCTCTTAAAACCGCTATTTACGTCCACTACGTGGAGCGCTTCGGTATGTTCGATAATCAAATAAGCACCACTATTTAAATTGATGGTTTTGCCAAAGGATGATTTTACTTGTTTGGTAATGCCATATTGGTCAAAAATGCCGATGTCCCCGGTATGTAAGCTGATGATATTGGATTTATGCGGCGCTATTCTTTGCAGGTAACTTAAAGTGATATCATAAATCTTTTTATCATTGACTACAATCTTATTGAAATCTTCGTTTAAAAGATCTCTTAAGATGCTTGTCGTCTTACTTTCTTCATTCATGATACGCGTAGGAGGTACCGCACCTTTTAGATTAGACTGAATATTTTTCCAATTGGCTTCCAAGCTCAATAAATCTTCGTGTAATTCTGCAGTGGTTTTGCCTTCTGCAGCTGTTCTTACTATCACGCCAAAGTTTTTTGGGCGGATGGATTCCATCATCTTTTGTAGGCGCTTGCGTTCGTCTGACGAGTGTATTTTTTTAGAGACAGCTACAATTTCATTGAAGGGTGTTAACACCACAAATCGACCTGCTAAAGAAATCTCACAAGTTAATCTTGGACCCTTAGCGGCAATGGGTTCTTTTAAAATTTGTACTAGGATATTAGGCTTGCCATTTAAGACTTCACTAATTTTTCCTGTTTTTACAATTTCAGGGGCGGATTCAAATTTAGAAAAATCAAATTGATTATTGGAATCGTTCATCGCATCCTGCGTGAACTTAATAATGGACTTTACATAAGGACTAAGGTCAGTGTAATGTAAAAATGCATCTTTCTCAAATCCCACATCTACAAAGGCAGCATTTAGGCCTGGTATAATTTTTTTCACTTTTCCAAGATATAAATCACCCACGGCAAAGCGGGCATCTATCTTTTCATTGTGAATTTCTACTAATTTCTTGTCTTCTAATAAGGCTATTTCAACCCCTTCAGGAGCACTATTAATAATTAATTCTTTATTCACGAATAGCAACTTTTAATAAAACATATAACTCGCCTTATAGCGGGGAATTGCTTTATGTTTTTTGAAATCACGACCACTTTACAAAGGAAGGTAAAAGGTAAAGTAAAGTTGCTAGGTAGAGGAGTGGCGTGCAATGGAAAAGAATACAAGCATTTTTCAAATGAAAAATGCTTGTATTGAAAGAGAACTATTTGTTCTTCTTCTTATGACGGTTTTTTCTTAAACGTTTTTTTCTTTTGTGCGTCGCAATTTTATGACGTTTTCTTTTTTTACCACAAGGCATGTTCGATTCTTTTTCTGTTATAAAATGTTATTTCTTTAATTCTTGTATTCTTTTGGAGATGGCTTCTTTGGCTTCAGGTATATTTACGTTATTGCTAACTTTTGTATACCATTCAATTGCCAAAGCTTTTTGGTCGGTCAATTCGTAACACTCTGCTAGATGAATCATCGCTTCGATATGATTGGGTTGAATGTTCAACACGGTTAAAAAGCGTTCGATCGCTTTATCATATTGTCCTGATTTTTTACCACCTAATGCTAGAATCATTTGACCATAAGTATTTTTTGGATTCGTATCCACTACTTCTTTGATCTTAGTGATGCCCTGCATAGGGTTATCTGAAAGGTTGCCAAATAAATAACAAGCGCCTAAGTTGATTTTGGCCGAGTCATTTTTTGGATTGATTACCAATGCTTTCTCTAAAAGAACTTTTGCATTCCCGGCGATCCAAGGTTGAAGCGCTGGAGGTGCATCCGGCGTAAGTAGATTGTCTACCAACTGCTGGGCTGCAAAAGTGAGGCTTTTTTCAGAATTTTCCAACAAAGCAGCGCTGTAAGTGAAATATAAATATGGAGCTAATTTTTGAGCCGAATCTGCCCAGAACTGAGTTAATGCTTTGAAAGCCTTAAGGCTATCAGGGGCATTTTTAGATGTATTCAATTGATTTTCAATTGATAGCAAAGTTATTTTTTGAGTTTCTGTCAATGCTAATCTAGCTGTAGTTAAAATCGATTCTGTTGTAACAGTTTGATTTTCAGTAGTTTGAGTTGAGGTATTACCTACTCTAGCGGTAAATCTAGGAGTGAAAAAATAGAGCACACAAAAAAGTAGTAGCCCTAAGGAGATGAGTATAAGTTGTGGTTTTTTCAATGCAAAAAGATTTTTGCAAAGTTAACTACTTACGTTTGCTTTTCACCTCGTTTACGAATTCTTTTGCTGGTTTAAAAGCAGGAATAAAATGTTCAGGAATTTCTACCGCAATATTCTTTTTGATATTTCTACCAATTTTTGCGGCTCTTTTCTTAGTAATAAAGCTACCAAAGCCACGAATATAGATATTTTGGCCATTTGCTAAATTTTCTTTTACTTCTTTGAACATGGTTTCTAAAGTGACTAATACATCAACTTTAGGTATTCCCGTTTTCTCAGAGATTTGATTGATGAGATCAGATTTTCTCATGGAGTGTGGTTTTGGGGTTTTGGTACTAAAAATAAATGAATTTTTAACTTTTTACAACTATATCATTGTTTTTTTTATTCATTTCTAAACATATTTTTAGGGCCATATATATTAAATTATTTATATATATGAAACAGTTCAATCATTTAAGTTCCTTATTTCCTGCCTAAACTATCCAAGTTATGGCTAATTTTAGGCAATTTTGCATCTAATGGCCACTTATTTCACCCAGCAGCTTCTATCATGGAACAAATCGATCAACCAACGCGAAATGCCTTGGAAAGGAGAGTTGGATCCTTATAAAATATGGTTAAGCGAAGTGATCCTTCAGCAAACCAGGGTAGAACAAGGTCGAGCTTATTATGAAAAATTCATCCATGCCTTTCCTACAATTCAAGATCTAGCCAAAGCAAAAGACGAAAAAGTATTTAAATTATGGGAAGGATTAGGGTATTATAACCGTTGTCGGAATTTATTACATACAGCTAGGTACTTAACTAAGACAAAAAAGGGTGTCTTTCCCGATACATACGATGAATTATTGTCTTTAAAAGGAATTGGTCCATATACTGCAGCTGCGATTGCTTCTTTTGCTTTTAATTTACCTTATGCCGTAGTGGATGGCAATGTCTTTAGAGTTCTTTCTAGATTCTATGGCATTGCTACACCCATAGATTCAAAAGAAGGGCTTGCAATTTTTAATGAGCTTGCATTCAATAACCTTGCAAAAAAAACGCCTGGTGCTTACAATCAAGCCATCATGGACTTTGGCGCCACGGTATGCAAGCCTGCTGCGCCAGATTGTGTCGCATGTAATTTAGCTTCTAAATGTGTCGCCTACAATGTTAACCAGGTGAATCAATTGCCCATGAAGTTAAAGCGCATTACAAAAAAGAAAAGATATTTTGATTTTCTATGTTTCAATTATGAGGGTTCTTGGATGATCCAACAGCGAGGTGAAGGGGATGTTTGGAATGGCTTGTATCAATTTTATTTATTGGAAAACGATCGAATACCCGCATTTTCGGCGGATTATTTGAATACGATACTGTCTAATTCATTTGCACTGACAAAAAAACAATGGTCCTATATTGGGGCAGCTTCGTCTCCAAAAATTTTCAAACAATTATTGACGCATCAAACCATTGAGGCAAGATTTATAGCGATCAAAATTACTACCATGCCCAAAATGCTTCAAAAAGCTTTATGGGTAAAGCCGAAGCAATTTGCAAAATATGCTTTCCCAAAGATCATTAATGATTTTTTAGTAACTTTCCATCATGGAAGCGCACTCGAGTAAGTTTTTATTTTTAGCAGCCACTTATGTTGATATTTCAAAAATGCAGCAGGATGCAGGTTTGCTTTTGCTCCTTTTTATTTTACTTTTTTTATCTTTTGCGATTGCTGGATCTGAAGTTGCATTCTTCTCCCTTTCATATAAAGACATTCAAGTTTTAAAAACAAAAAATTATAAACCCCTTAAAAGAATTGTTGATTTATTGGAAGATCCTAAGAAGTTATTAACTTCTATGTTAATCGCCAATAGCTTTATTAATATTTGTATCATTTTGGTGTCGAATATTTTAATTGATGACCTCTTTATTTTTGATCAAATTCCCGTTCCTGGTATTGAGTTTATCATCAAAGTAGTGGCAGTTACTTTACTGCTTTTATTTTTTGGAGAAATCATGCCAAAGGTGATGGCGACCCAAAATAATATACGATTTGCTCAAGATTTCGGAGGTATCATTCAATTGGTTTATTTTGTTTTTTCTAGTATGAGTGGCTTGATGGTAAAATACACGAATGTCATTGAAAATAAATTGGCTCAAAAAAATGCGGGTAATTCATATAGTATGGAAGAGTTAGATCATGCTATTGAATTAACTACCTCGCCCAATCAATTGGATAATGAAAAAAAGATTCTAAAAGGAATTGTCAAATTTGGCAATATTTCGGTGCGTCAAATTATGAAAACTAGGTTGGATGTATATGGAGTAGAAGACATCATTACTTACAATGAATTGCTTGAAAGTGTAAAAGAGCATAACTATAGCCGTTTCCCTGTTTATAAAGAAGATTTAGATACAATTGTAGGTATGATCCATACCAAGGACCTTATTCCACATTTACAAGAGGAAGCTGCTTATGAATGGCAAAAGTTAATTCGTCCCGCCCTGTTTGTTCATGAACAAAAAATGATCGAAGATTTATTAACTGAATTCCAATCTAAACGTATTCACTTTGCAATTGTAGTAGATGAATTTGGGGGCACAAGTGGGATCATCACCTTAGAGGATATTTTGGAAGAAATTGTAGGGGATATTAAAGATGAATTTGATGAAGAAGAATCCATGATCAAAAAAATTGACGACTTTCATTATATCATGGAAGGCAAAACGGCTATCATTGATTTTTGTAATTACATCGACCTGCCTTCTTCTTTCTTTGACGAAGTGAAAGGCGAAAGTGATACAGTCGCTGGATTGATTTTAGAATTAGCAGGCGAATTTCCAGCCGTTCAACAGGTGGTGAAATACAAGCAATTTAGTTTTACAGCTTTAGAAATACAAAAGAATAGAATTCATAAAGTACAAGCCATTATTACGCCAATCACTACAAGTCATTCCGAGCATGTATAAGTTGCTAGTTTTTATTGGGCTACTTTCCTTCCTTTGTTTTACGGCTTGTAATTCAAATTATACGCCAAAGACAAAAGGGTATCCTGCTATTCAGTTGCCACAAAAAAAATACCTTTCAAATGGGGTAGTTGGTATGCCTTATTCCTTTGACATCCCCTCCTACGCAGAGGTCGATCAGCATGTGATGTATCAGGGTAAGGACCAACAAAAAGCAGGCTGGATGAACTTAAAGTTTCCTTCCTTCAATGCAACTTTGTATATCAGTTACAACCCAATTCAAAAGAATCAATTAGAAGTGTTGGTAGGGGATGCCTTTAATTTTGCCAATAACCATGCAAACAAGGCGAGTTTCATTGACGATTCTGCATTTATAAACCCACAAGGGAGTCAGGGGGTGTTTTTTCACCTAGGGGGAGAAGTGGCTAGCCCGTATCAGTTTTTTATTACCGATTCGAGTCGACATTTTTTGAGGGCTGCACTTTATTTTGACACGACACCCAATGCCGACTCTTTAGCCCCTGTTATACACTTTATATACCAGGATTTAAAACAACTTGTAAGCAGCTTTCATTGGAAATCTTAATGAATAAGTAATACCTTTGTTTTAATATTTTTTCTATGATTATTATCGACCATGTTTTAGTGAGTGACCAAGTAGTGGAAGAGCAATTTGTTTGTGATTTAACAAAATGCAAGGGTGGTTGTTGTGAAGATGGAGATGCTGGCGCGCCATTGGAAGATCAAGAAAAAGAATATGTAAAAGAATTCTATGAGCTTGTTAAGCCTTATATGACCAAGCAAGGCATTAAAGAAGTAGAAACGGTGGGCAAGTTTTTATACGATAGAGAATTTGGATGGGTGACACCTACTATTAACGGTGGCATTTGCGCTTATGGGTATAAGGACGAAAAAAATGTCATCAAGTGTGCATTTGAGCAAGCGTATAATGATGGAAAAATTTCTTGGAAAAAACCAATTAGTTGCCATCTTTTTCCAATTAAGATTCAGCAAAGTAAAGCAGACCCTGCTATTGAATATATGAACTATGAGCCTCGAGAAGATTTATGCAAGGCAGCATGTAGTCTTGGAGAGAAATTGAAAGTGCCAGCCTATGTATTTTTAAAAGAATCAATTATTAGAAAGTATGGCAGTGAATTTTATGAAGCGCTTGAAGCTTCTGCACAACATTTAGCGCATAAATAAATTACAATGCAAAGTATTTACGCAGATTCATTTGATCAAAAAAGCAGTGCTAAGGCGCAGGACAAGGCACATAGAAGTAAAATCAATTTTAATATTGGCAAGTACAATGCAGTGGTCCCAAAAGGTAAAATGCAATTTAGCGATCTTGAAAAAGTAAGGTCACTTGCAAAGAATAGAAAATGGGAGGCGGTTGAGCATTTAGATTTGTATTTAACGCAGTTTGAAACTGAAATCACTAAAAGAGGTACGAAAGTTTTTTGGGCAGAAGATAGTGAACAAGCCCTTGATTTTATTGGAGCAATTTGCAAAGAAAAAGAATGCAAAACTTTAGTGAAGAGCAAGAGTATGGTGACAGAAGAGATTCATTTAAATACTTATTTGGAATCTATTGGGGTGGAGTCTGTTGAGACCGACTTAGGTGAATATATTCAACAATTGGATGGAGAAGCGCCTTATCATATAGTGACGCCTGCGATGCATAAAAGTAAGGAAGACGTTGCTAAATTATTTGCAGAAAAATTAG
Organism: Asinibacterium sp.; assembly: GCA_041303215.1. Classification (GTDB taxonomy): domain Bacteria; phylum Bacteroidota; class Bacteroidia; order Chitinophagales; family Chitinophagaceae; genus Sediminibacterium. The sequence continues at coordinate 48,623 of JBFYPO010000081.1, forward strand.
GGACGGACATCAATATGACGCCCGAAGAAATGACCTTAGTGGCAAGGAAAAATTTGAGAGAGAAATATGTGCAAGCGGAGATTGGGGTTACGGGTGCAAATTTTATCTTATCTGATATTGGTGGTATTGCTTTGACAGAAAATGAAGGAAATGCAAGGCTTTCAGCCGCTTTCCCAAAAACTCATATTGTCATTGTGGGTATAGAAAAAGTGATTCCATCTGTGACGGACCTTGGTTTATTTTGGCCATTGTTGTCGACCTATGGAACTGGTCAGCAAGTTACTGTATACAATAGTATTATTAGTGGCCCAAGACAAGCGGATGAATTAGATGGTCCTGATGAAATGTATGTGATTCTGTTGGACAATGGCAGAACAAATTTACTAGCGGACGCAAAAAGCAGAGAAGCACTTTATTGTATTCGTTGCGGGGCTTGTTTAAATGCTTGCCCAATTTATAAGAACATTGGTGGACATGCGTATGAAACCACTTATAGTGGGCCTATTGGAAGTGTGATTACGCCTCATTTAAGGGGTATGCACGATTATAAACACCTAAGTTTTGCTTCTAGTTTGTGTGGCAACTGCACCGCAGTTTGTCCAGTTAAAATAAATTTACACGAACTTTTGTTAGAAAACAGAAGGGCTTCGGTCGTGGCTGGCGAAAGTAATTACTCAGAAGAGTTTGCTTGGAAGCTATGGAAACAGGCTTCACTAAACAGGCTATTAATGAATCAAGGTAATTCCACCATTAAGAACTGGGTAGTCAATAAAATTTTTAAAGGTTGGTCGAAGCAAAGAGCTCCATTGAATTTTCCAAACAAAACCTTTAATCAACTTTGGAAAGAGCGACACAAAAAATAAGTCGTTCTTTTACATTGCATCTGCATCTGACACCGCTTCAACTGGATCTTTCTGGTCTTTAAGACTCTTATTCACTAAGTATACACCCACTAAAGTGCATAATGTTCCAACAACATTATTCCATGTCATTTCCTCATTTAATAAAATTGATCCTACCCAAATTGCTACTATAGGATTGATATATGCATATAAGGAGGCGATAGAAGATTTGAGGTGTTTCATGCTGTAGATGAAAGAAATGAATGCAAATACAGAACCACCAATTACCATATAGATAATCACTCCCCATGAGATAGCTGGGATTGCTGTCAATGGAACATAGTCGCCACTCAAGAGGGTAATGCCCGACATGATGAAAGCGCTCAGGAGCATTTGCCAGCCAATTGAATTGTAAGCGTTGATCTTGACTTTAGTTCTAGAAATGATAACAGATCCAATACTCCAAGTAACCATCGCAAGCAAGGAAAGTAATACCCCTAATACATAATGATTACCATGTACACTCAAGCTGTCTTTATAAAAAATAAATCCAATACCAAGTAAGCCTAAACATAAGCCAATTAAGGTTTTAGGCGTAATGAGGATGGCTTTAAAATAATACCTTTCTATTAAAACCACCGATAAAGGATAAAGGGCAGCAATCAGCGCTGCTAAACCGCTTGTGATAAATTGTAGTCCATAAGTGGCAATGCCATTGGAGGAAACGAACATCAATAGGGACATTCCTAGTAGCCAAAGAAATTGTTTTTTAGTGGGCAATGCCTCCCCTTTGATCAGAAAAAACAAAACATACAAGGAGCCTCCAAGAAATTGACGAATGCTGGCCAATTCAAAAGCAGGCATATGGGATACACCCATTTTACTTGCGACCCAAGTTGTGCCCCATACCACACTCGTCACAGTTAAGGCGAGGTAAGCTTTGTTTTGATTCGACATTATATGCCTTAGTGTTTGAAATGTCTTAAGCCTGTCATCACCATCGCCAAGCCATTGGCTTGACAATAAGCGATACTGTCTTTGTCTCTCACCGATCCGCCTGGTTGAATAAATGACTCAACACCTGCTTCTTGTGCAATTTGAACGCAATCATCAAAAGGGAAAAAAGCATCTGATGCCAAGCTTGCTCCTTTTAAATCAAAATTAAATTGTTTTGCTTTTTCAATCGCTTGTCTTAATGCATCAATCCTGGAAGTTTGGCCACATCCCTTGCCTACTAACTGTTTATTCTTAACCAATGCAATTGCATTGCTCTTTAAGTGTTTGCAAATAATATTGCCAAAAATCAAATCTGCTTTTTCATTTTCATTACAAGGTCTCGCACCTACTTCTTCCCAGTTGGTAAAATTACCGGTGTCCAATCCTTGCTCTAATGAGCCGTTTAGGATAGATTTTTTTTGAGTTGGATGAAAATGCATACCTGGCTTAGTTGCTAGTAAAATTCGATTTTTCTTTGCAGACAATATCGTAACAGCCTCTTCCTCAAATGCAGGTGCAATCAATACTTCAAAGAAAATTTCTTGTATCGCTTCTGCGGTCACTTTATCAATCGTTCCATTGGTTACCAATACGCCGCCAAAAGCACTTTCTGGATCTCCGGCTAATGCCGCTTCCCAACTTTCAAACACAGATGCTCTTTGAGCCACACCACATACATTGGTATGTTTAATGATAGCAAAACTAGTACTAGGTAAATCTTGAATCAACGCAATCGCAGCATCTACGTCTACTAGGTTATTATAGGATAATTCTTTACCATTTAGTTGAGTGAACCAAGCGTCTAAGTTGCCATGAAAAGTAGCTACTTGATGTGGATTTTCACCATACCTTAAGGTCTTGCTTGTGGTTGGATTAAAATAGTTGCTAATGGCAATGTCGTAATGCATCACCACTTCAAAAGCTTTTGCTGCAAAGGCTTTTCTTTGATCAAGGGTGGTACAGCCTTGCTGACTGATTAAGAGTTGATTTAATACGGCATAATCGTCTTTTGCAGCAAGTACGGCTAAATCTCTAAAGTTTTTGGCTGCTGCTCGAATCATTGATGGGCCACCTATATCTATTTTTTCGATGATTGCTTTTTCTTCTGTGGTCGTTCTTAATGTCTCTTCAAATGGATATAAATCTACAATGACTAAGTCAATGGCAGGAATCTTATATTCAGCCATTTCTTGTAGGTCTTGTGCTTCGTAACGTCTGCCTAATATTCCTCCAAATACAGAAGGGTGTAAAGTTTTTACTCGGCCACCTAAAATAGAAGGGTAGCCAGTTACAGATTCTACTGCTACACAGGGGATACCTAAGTCTTCTAAAAACTTTTGGGTACCTCCGGTAGAATAAATGGTCACATTTTGTTGGTGTAAAGTTCTTGCTAAGGGTTCTAAACCATCTTTATAAAAAACAGAGATGAGTGCAGCTTGTATTTTCTTTTCCATAAGTAAAGGTACAAGCTTCTTCTTTTTTGTGTGGCTTGGATTTTCCACAAAATGGTTTAAATGCTGAATAACTTTACTAAGCTATACAAACATGTCCCTGTAAGTAGGACAAGGACTGTATTGGGTGCTTTATATTGAACCCAATAATAACCTGCAAAAAGACAAAAATAATAATAAATTAATCCTGCTAGCCCCATACTATAGCTGCGTTCTCCTATTTGCAGCAATAGGTGGAGGTATTGGATCATGCCATTCATGGTTTCAATATATAAGTGCATCCAATGCGCAATCGTTTGTGTTATACCGAAAAAAGTCGGCATCACCATAAAGAGTATCAATCCATAGAGCAATATATTACTTGCTGGCACAAATAAAAAGTTTCCAATAATTGAAAGGCTAGAGTTATTGTGAAAGTAGTATAATAAAATTGGAAGGGTAGTCAGTTGTGCAGCTATGGATAAGGCAAGGTTATTCCATAAAATTTTTAAGAGTATATTATCTAATGGAACTAATAGCGATAGAGGTTTGTAAAAAAAATAGATCCCTATCACTGCGGCATAAGAAAGTTGTAGGCCAATAGAGGATATGATATGACTATTATAAAGTAGTACCAATACAATACCCGCACTTATTGTATTGAATGAAAATAAATTGAATTTAAAAAAGCGACCTAATACAATAAGGCTAAAAAATAGACTTGCTCTAACAATGGACGGTCCTGCATGTGCAATGCAGGTATAGGTCCAGGCAAGAAACAGCAATAAAATTAGTTTGAATAGCCTGAACCAAAAGGCAAGGGGAATCCAGTTAGTTCCTTTTTCTAATAGTCCAAATACAATGTCCAAATGCATGCCACTGATGGCGATGATATGTAAAATGCCCAATGCCTGATAGGCGTTGGTAAGTTGCTCAGACATTTGGCTTTTAGTGCCAAATAAGAGCGTCTTCGCAAAGGCGTTAGATACTGGATGCCTAAATGAATCATCTAATTTATACAGTAATAGCTGTCTTACTTGATTTATCCAGTCCGAATTGTATAGTACGCTAAATAAATAGGTATTTGCGCTAAATGAACCAATACATGCGCCCCAGAAAACAAGCACTAATGCAGGCAACAACTGAAAAATAGAGGGAAAGAAATTTGATTGGGCGCTTAAGTATACAACAAATAAAGATCCTATAACGGTCCACAATAAAAGGGGTTGTTGCATCATGCCAATATAGGGCTTAGATGCATGGTATAAAATCAAGCCTAACAACATGTAAGCAGAGACAAGAAAAAGCGGATTAGAGGCCCTCCAAATTTTTGAACTGTTTTGCATCCCTAAGGATACGACAAAACAAGGTTCAAATATATTCGGTAATTACGATCTACCTAAAATAAAGATGGCCAATTTTTTATGTAATTCAGGGGTATGATTTTTCCAGTACTGTATGCTTGCTGTTTGAATTTTTTCATTCGGACCCGTAATATCTACGCCGATACATAATTGAGTAGTAGGGTGACAATGCTGAAGGATTGCTTCAAGTAGCTGGTTATTTCTGTAAGGGGTTTCAATAAATAATTGGGCGATACCATTGCTTGTTACAATTTGCTCAAGCGACTGAATTTTCTTTTTTCTGTCTGTTGCATCAATGGGCAGGTAGCCGTTAAATGTAAATCCTTGTCCGTTAAAACCACTTGCCATTAATGATAAAAGTATGGAGGAAGGCCCCATATAAGGCTTTACTGTTGCACCTAATTTTTGTGCGGCCGCCACCAATAGTTGACCTGGGTCAGCAATGCCCGCGCATCCTGCTTCAGAAACAATGCCAATTGTTTTGCCCGCTTTTAAAAGGGTTGTAAATGCTTCAATTTGTGTCGCTTCAATTTGATGGATGGTAAACCATTGATAGTCATCGATGACCATCTCCTTCCATATTTTTTTAAAATACCTTCTTGTTGTTTTTTCATTTTCAACAAAAAAAGCATCACATGATTTAATCCAGCTATCAATATCTTTTGGAATAGCCTCCCATCCTTCTTCATGCAATAGCATGGGCAATAATAAAACTTTTCCTATAGGAGCCATTATTCGGTGTCTTTAATTTCTTGTGTATTGAGGTGCGCTGCAACCAAAGCGTAAAAAGGAGCAGTGATCCATCCAATGATTGGAAGCAAATGTAATAAATAGAAAACAATACCATTGCCTATAGGCAGGCCTTTGTGATTGCTTAGGTAAGTACTAGCTAAACTTTTATTTTGTTTTTCAGTAGCCAATCCAAAATCCATCATTGCAAATCCAAGGAAGTAGCTTTCCATTAAAATGGAGAATAGGGGGGTAAACCAACCTAATACAGGTAAGGTACAAACCAGTACGATTGGAATTAAGTATACCGTTTGCCAAAGCATATTATTTAAGTTGACCCTTACGGACCTTAGGACCAGTTTAAAATATTCTTTCTGGTTGAATTCAAAAGGGATTGCTTGTTGAATCGCTACAATGCGTAAATGCAAATAGGCAAATAACGGCGCAAAGAAAATTAAAAACAGGTACTTGAATAAGGCAAAGTAAAATAACAACAATGTGAACCAAAGCCAGAAACTGCCCATCGTGATAAAAAAGCCTAACCAGTTGCTGTTTAGACTATCTATAAATGCTTTTAGTCCTGTTTTTAAGATAATGGATTCAATGAATATGCTAGAAGTTGCTCCAAAATAATTCATACCAAGGATCAACAGGATGGTATAGATGATACCGGGCACTGCCATCCATTTCCATAATTTATGTGCTAAAATAAATTGGTGGGCTAAAAAATAAGCTCGAATGGATAAAATAAGTTCTTTTAACAATACTTCGTATTTTGGTTAAAGATACGAATGAACCTTCATCTATGACTGCATTTTAGTACCAAATGCAAGATCGCCTGCATCCCCTAAGCCTGGAACGATATAACTTTTATCATTTAATATAGGATCTATTGCAGCACACCAGATAGTGATATCATTGCCTAATTCTTTGGTTACATACTCAATCCCTTTTTCGCTGGCGATTGTGACCACAATATGAATTTGTGCCGGGGTATGTGTCTTTTGTATGGCTTGAATTGTTTCAACCAAAGAAGCACCTGTGGCTAGCATTGGGTCACATAAAATTAAAATTCTGTTGTTTAAATCTGGACAGCTTAGGTATTCAAGGCTAATTTCAAAACTTCCATCTGGATGATGTTTTCTGTAGGCAGAAATAAAGGCATTGTCCGCTTTGTCAAAATAATTCAACATGCCTTGATGTAAAGGAAGGCCAGCTCTTAAGATAGTTGCCAAAACAGGTTGGGCTGTCAATAAAGAAGTGGCATCAACACCTAGCGGCGTTTGAACATCTGTAGCTGTATAATGTAAGGTCTTACTTAATTCGTAAGCGGCAACCTCGCCAATACGTTCTATATTTCTTCTAAAACGCATTCTGTCGTTTTGCACTTTTACGTCTCTTAGTTCTGCTACCCAATGATTTAATAAACTATTATCCTTACTTAAGTCAATGACCATAATCTTGTTTTAATTGCTTTCTAGATGCCTCAAATTTAATATAATTTAAACTGGTCTCCATCAAAAAGTCCAAGATCACTCATTTTTAGATGCGGGATCACTAATAAGGCCATAAAACTTAAGGTCATGAAAGGAGATCCAAGCGATGTGCCTAAGGACTTGGCCATTTTATCTATTTCAATATAGCTATCCGCTACTTCATAAGGATCTTTAATACTCATCAATCCAGCGACGGGCAGTCCAATTACTTTTGACTCATTCGCGTGCACGCAACTAATGCCTCCTTGTTCTTGAATTACTAGGTTGATTGCTTTTAAAATACTTTCATCATCTACCCCAACGGCAATGATGTTGTGACTGTCATGCGCTACAGTAGAAGCGATTGCGCCCGTTTTAAATCCAAAAGATTGGATGAGTCCAATTTTTGGTTTGGCTTGAAAGTATCGGTTGTATACCACCACTTTTAAAACATCCTTGTCGGCGTCTGCTACAATCATATCATTTTGTATGGAGGGTTGAGTCCATATTGATTTCGTGATCAATTGCCCGTCAATAGCATGAATAACAGGGACCAAATTGTCTTTTGAAGGATAGTCCTTTGATGGTAAATCAAGGTCAGCTAAGGTTAATGGTCTAGCATTGAATTGATTGATGACAGGTGCAAGAATAGGTTCAATCAAGGATACGCCCTCTTTTGCAACTAATACTCCATTGATATAAGTGGACAGCACTTCGAAATTTTCTAAATCTTTTACGACGATTAAATTAGCAGGGTCCTGGACTCTTGCCAAACCAGTTGGTAATTTATAATGCAATACGGGATTAATACAGGCAGCGCGCAATACATTAAATACTTGAATACCTTTTTTAACAGCTCTTGCACAAAGTTGATTGATATGCCCTTCTAGTAAACTGTCTGGATGCTTGTCGTCGCTACATAGCATTATTTTTTTAGGATGATCGTCGATCAATTCATACAATGCTTCAAAGTTTTTTGCTGCACTTCCTTCTCGAATTAAGATATGCATTCCAAAGCTTAATTTATCTACCGCTTCTTCGATGGTAAAACATTCGTGGTCAGTGCTGATGCCCGCTTCGATATATTGTTGGGCAAGTGAACCCATTAATCCAGGGGCATGTCCATCTACTGGTTTGCCAATATGGTGGGCTGCTTTAATCTTCTTCATTACTTCCGGATCCTTGTGTAGCACCCCTGGAAAGTTCATCATTTCGCTCAAATAATAGATATCTGGAGAAGCCAATAGTTCCGCTGTGGCAGCACTATCTATACTGGCACCTGCTGTTTCAAATTGAGTTGCAGGCACACAGCTTGGTGCGCCAAAGAAAAAGTGAAATGGCACTTTTTTTCCATTGTCTATCATGTATTGAACGCCTTCCAGTCCGCAGACATTTGCAATTTCATGTGGATCGCTGATAGTGCCTATGGTGCCATGCACCACGGCTAGTCTAGCAAAAGAACTTGGCACCAACATACTGCTTTCAATATGCACATGGCTGTCAATAAACCCAGGCAGGATAAATTGATTGGGTGCATTTTCAATTTCAGTGATGGATTGAATTAGGCCATCTTGAAGAAGGACTGTTGCTGGATAGATGCGTTTGTTGAGTATATCAACATATTGACCTTGTAGGGTAGTAGCTTGCATTGGGTGGCTTAGTGGGTGATTTAAAACCAATAACTAAGCTTAAAGATAAGTGCTCTGTTCTTATTTTTAAATAAAGGATCGGTAAAATAATTATCTGTGTATACTAAAAAGAAGTCGCTCATTGGCTTATAGCGATATTGTAATCTGCTATTGATATTAAAATTATTTGCCTGCGTATTATATTGTATAAAAGTGGTCCAAAATAATTTGGTATTAAAATTATATTCAATTCTGGGTGCAATTAAAAATAATTTAGTGCTTCCGTAAAGACCAGGCAATTGAATTTGGTTGTATTGGGCATTTAAGCGAAGGTTAAAATGTGGTTGATTCCTCCAATTGATACCGGCGCCAAAACTTTGAACGTGGCCATTGTAAAATTGCCCAAACTTAATTTCAGACATCCATCCAAATAATTTTCGGGTATCTGATACATACCCTAAACCAATATTTGCATATTGATATTGAGCGGCGGGTAAGGGTGCTCCATCTGTAAAGCTGGTTGCAAAAAGTAAATTGGTAATATTATTGCTAATGCCTAAACTCAAATTTGATGCGTTCTTAAAATCTGCCTTTAGGGAAATGCCAGACTCCAATTCATTAAAACTATTGTCTGGATTAAAGATCACCGCATTTTGAAAAGAGGTCTCGACTCTGGCAAGTTTGCCTTTGGAAGGAAGTATATTATAAGATATTTCTGAAAAAATATGTTTAAATCCTACGCGAACCATTGTATCATTGATGGCATCGTAGTTTTCAATTCTTTGTACGAATCCCATATCTGTATAATAATTCTTATCTACATTAGCTACATCAAATACAAAACCAAATTTTCTAGTATTATAACTTCCTCCAGCTTCGTAGTAATTGTTAAGACTTTTTATCGTCGGCTTAATAGATAGATTGTAATTGGCCCAATAACTAACAGTGCCCTCTGCATTAGAATAATCAAAACTAACCCCAGCATTACGACCATATTTATTTAAAGGGTTTAATTTTTCTTCTTCTACAGAAATAAAATTTTCACGATTCAAAAAATAGCCTTTAATCATAGATCTTTTAAGGACTCTTTTTTGAAGTGTAAAGGCGGAAAAATTTTCAGGGGCATAATCGCCTTTTCTCCCTGTTTGCATATTCATGGCACCAATTCTTACATCTGGTGATAAATTGCCAGACAACCTAGCGCCAAATAAAATGGGTATTTTATTACCTTCTTTGTCTAAGCCGATTGTTCTTGAATAGAATGGACGAATAGGAGGTATGCCAAACCCGGCAAATAAATCTGAGTTCTCTAAAAAGAAAGCCCTTCGTTCTGGTAAGAAGATACTGAATCTTGTTAGGTTGGTTACCTGATTGTCTACTTCTACTTGAGAAAAATCTGGATTGACTGTGAGGTCTAAGTTTAAAGAGGAGTTGAGGGCTACTTTTGCATCAAATCCAACATTGCCATTAGTAGTGGTCTCGTTTAGTGCTTTATCATTAGAGATACCGCCTGTTAAATAAGGCAATAGAATAATATTATTCGAACTTACTGGCGGATTTGTTTCCCATTTCATCAATCCTGTTAAACCTAAGTCATAAGATTTAAAGTTAGTGGCAATTCTTGTCCAAGTACTGTATTCAAAATTTTTAGCGTCAATTCTTACAAAGTTGACGCCCCAATTTTTATTAGTTGCATCATAACGAATAGATTTAAAGGGAATCGCAATTTCTGCAACCCAGTAATTACCATAATCTTTTGTCTCGGAAAACCATTTACTATCCCAGCTATAATTGATCCCATCGCTACTTGATCCTGACAACTGATCTTCTGATTGAACATTTAAAGCACTTAAAACAAAATAAAATCCATTGGTTTGTTGATTCGTAGGGTCTAGGATAATACCTACACCATCCATGCCATCGTGTCCAACATCTCTTTTTAAACTTCTTGTAATAGCTGTTCCACTATCATACACTTTAAAGCCGAAGTAGATATTTTTATCATCATACAGAAATTTAACTTCGGTTTGTTTTTTTGGCGCCCCAATATCGTTTGGAAATTTTTTCTTAAAATCGGTTACAAAAGCTACTGTATTCCAAGCGGCCTCATCCATGACGCCATCTAGTTTGATGGCCATTTTTGCAGGCTTAATGGTCAATTGAAATTCACGCTGATTTGGCGCAATATTTTGAGCAAATCCTTTTTGTGTAAATGCGAAAAAAGCAAGTAAGAGATATGTTTTGGTCAATAATTTCATTCAAGGCTATTAGTGGGTCAAATATCCTACTCTTAAACGTAATTATCTTCAACTTTGTTACAAAAAGAGGATGAGCGGTTTGAGTGGTGATTGCTATGGACGGTCTAGCAAATCTGGGCGCCTTTGTTTGGTTCTATGCATGGCTTGTTCCGATCTCCATTGTTCCACTTTTTTTGGATCACCTTGTAATAATACGGGCGGAACTTCTAGTCCTCTAAAATTAGCGGGTCTTGAAAAGACGGGAGGGGCGAGTAGATTATCTTGAAAAGAATCAGTCAATGCAGAGGTCTCATCGTTCAAAACGCCAGGGATAAGTCTACCAACAGCATCTACAATGACAGCAGCAGCCAATTCGCCACCACTTAATACATAGTCTCCAATAGATATTTCTTGGGTAACATATAAATCTCTAATCCTTTGGTCAATGCCTTTATAGTGGCCACAAATAAGTAAGATTCTATTTTTTAAAGACAAGGTATTGGCCTCTTTTTGTTCGAATCTTTTTCCATCAGGGGTAACAAAAATAATTTCGTCAAATTTGCCCCCTTCTTTTTCTAAATCATCTATCGCGTTAGCCAATGGCTCACACATGATCACCATCCCTGCGCCACCGCCATATTGGTAATCGTCTACTTGTCCATGTTTATTGATGGCCCAGTCTCTAAGCTGGTGCAATTTTATATGCAAGTGCCCACGCTCTTGCGCACGTTTCATAATGCTATGCGCAAATGGGCTTTCTAGTAGTTCTGGAAGGACGGTTAAGATTTCAATGGTCATGGCACAAAGATAATTGAGATTAATCCAAAAAATCGCCTAAATCACGACGGTTCTTCTTAGTAGGCCTTCCTATTTTGCTCAAACGCTTTCCAGTTTGAAAAGTGGCAGCCACTTGTCTAACTCTTTCTAATTCTTCTACAGGCGTTAAGTCCTCATAGTATTTTATGGCTTCTGCATAAGCAACTCTGCCATCAATCAGTTGCGTTACTTTAACCACCCAATTTTTATGTTCTGTTCTAGCTTCATAAATATCACCTACCACTACATTTCGGGATGCTTTTACATTTTCACCTTTCAATTTGACACGCCCTTTTTCAATCGCTTCGGTCGCAAGGCTTCTAGATTTGAATACACGGATGGACCACAAGTATTTATCGAGTCTTAATTTTTCTTTTTTAACTTCTGGGGCCTGCATTTGTCCTTATTTTTTTTGCGCAAAAAATTGGTGAAAATAAGGAATGGTTTCAATGCCTTTGTAAAAATTTACAATATCATATTTTTCATTTGGACTATGTAAATTATCACTATCCAGACCAAAGCCCATGAATACAATTTTAAGTCCAAGCTCTTGTTCAAATAGAGAGCAGATAGGGATGCTACCACCACCACGAACAGGAATAGGCTCTTTGCCAAATACTGTCGCTATGGCTTTTGCTGCACTTTGGTATTCGTGAGAATCGATAGGAGTGATATAAGGTTCGCCGCCATGGTGTTCAAATGCGGAAACAGTCACATTATCTGGCGCGATGGTTTTAAAATAAGTCAACACTTTTTCAGTAATGACTTTGGAAGATTGATTCGGTACCAGTCTGCATGAAATCTTTGCGAAGGCTTTAGAAGGCAATACAGTTTTAGCGCCTTCTCCTGTATAGCCACCCCATATGCCATTCACTTCTAAGGTTGGTCTAATACCTGTTCTTTCGTTTGTACTATATCCTTTCTCTCCCCAAACATTCGATATGCCTAAGTCTTGTTTAAATTCATTTTCATCAAAAGGCGCTTCCGCCATCTTAGCTCTTTCTGCTGTACTAGATTCAATTACATCGTCGTAAAAACCTGGAATGGTGATATGGTTATTTTCGTCATGGCAGGATGCAATCATTTTTGATAAAATCGTAATTGGGTTGGCTACAGCACCACCATATACACCGCTATGTAAATCTCTATTAGGTCCAGTTACTTCAATCTCTATATAGCTTAAACCTCTTACGCCAATATCAATTGAAGGCGTATCCATGCTGATCATTGCCGTATCACTTATTAAAATTACATCTGCCTTTAACAAGGCTTTGTTGGCTTTTACAAAAGTGGCCAAGTTTGGACTTCCAATCTCTTCTTCTCCTTCGATCACAAATTTAATATTCGTACACATGCTATTGGTCTTAGTCATCATTTCCAATGCTTTCACATGCATATAAAATTGCCCCTTGTCGTCACAAGCACCTCTTGCGAAAATCTTTCCATCAATAATGGTTGGATCGAAAGGGCCACTGTTCCATAATTCTAATGGATCTGCCGGTTGCACATCGTAATGACCATAGACCAAGACTGTTGGAAAACTAGGGTCTACTATAATTTCACCATATACAATTGGGTGCCCTTCTGTTTCATAGATAGTAGCAACCTGTGCCCCAGCATCCGTTAAGGATTTTGCTACTGCTTTTGCGCAAGCTTGCATATCTCCATTATGTTCAGATTTTGCACTTACACTCGGGATGCGCAATAAGTCCAATAACTCTGATAAAAAACGATCCTTATTTGCTTCTTGAAAAGCTGTCCATGCGTTCATAATCTTTCTATTTATAATTGATGTTTTAAATCTGATAATACATTTTCTATCGTCCAATGTAATCTTTTTTCAAATGGCACTTTTCTTTGCGGACAATTTTCAATCATACAGATAGGACAGCTGTAGGGCATGCAGCCATCTGTATGCACAAAAAATTCTATACTTGCGCCAAACTTATCTTTAATGAGTTTCGTAAAGTCTTCTACCACTTGGTGTGCTTCATTCACATTTAAATACCAAGGCACCGTAAGATGACAATCTATATGCATTAAGCTGCCATATTTAATGACCCTTAAATTATGTAAGTCCACCCAGCTTGCATTTCTGTTTTTATTCAATTCAGTAACTACTTCGTCTAAGAGTGCAAGATCTGCCTCATCCATGATGCCTGCCAAAGAAGCCCTGATAATTTGATAACCATTGTAGACAATCCAAAAACTCATAAAAATAGCAAGGATAGCATCAATGCCTGTAATATTGGTGAGTAATACAATGCCAATTCCAATCGTTACTGCAAAAGTGGTGAAACTATCTAAGACCAAATGTTGGCCGCTCGAAATGAGTGCAAGGGATTTATTTTTACGCCCCATTTTTTTAGCCATTAAGCCCGCGAATAAATTTAAAAATGCTGTCGTCAATAAAACCCATATTCCATTGTCAAGACTATGCAATTGAATGGGATTAAAAAATGCATTGATTGCTTCATAAAAAATAATCAAACCTGCAGTGATGATTAAACTACCCTCAAATGCAGCCGAAATAAATTCCGCTTTGCCATGTCCATAGGGATGGTCTTTGTCTTTAGGTTTTGATGCTACATATAAACTGTAGAGTCCTATTACACCAGCCAATACATTGACAATACTCTCTAAAGCATCCGATAAAACAGAAAGTGAGTGTGTCATGAAATACGCCACAAATTTTAATACAAATAATACGACACTCAGTGAAGTGACATAAAATTGTATTTTTAAATTCTGCTTAGCTGCTTGCAAGGGTAAACGTTAAATTGGTTTATAATTCCTTCACAATAGAGTAAAGTCTTTCTTCTACAAATTTCCAGTTCACTAATGTCCACCAATTGGCAATATAGTCCGCTCTTTTATTTTGGTATTTCAAGTAGTAAGCATGTTCCCATACGTCAAGGCCTAATAAAGGGAATCCTTTTGTTTCTGCCACATCCATTAATGGGTTATCTTGATTGGGCGTAGTACAAATTGCCAATTCATTTTTCTCGTTAATGATAAGCCATGCCCAGCCGCTTCCAAATCTATTTTTAGCAGCTTCGGTAAATGCTTTTTGGAAATCAGCAAAACTGCCGAATGATTTGTCAATTGCTTTCGCCAAATTCCCTGTAGGCATTGTTGCCGGCGCTGGTCGCATCGTTTGCCAATACAATTCATGATTGTAGTGGCCTCCTGCATTGTTACGCATTTTGATAGAGTACTTAGAGATAGAGGCTAATAGCGAGGAAATTGGCAGCGTCTTAGTGTCCACTTTTTCTGCAACACATGCGTCGCTTAAATTTTTTGTATACCCTGCAGCATGCTTTGTATAATGTATTTCCATTGTCAAAGCGTCTATCGAAGGTTCAAGCGCTGTATAAGCATAGGGTAAAGGCTGTTGTTGATAATCAATGACCTTGCTATTTTGAAAAGGAGCTAATGTAGGTAGCAGGGGCAGGGTGGCCATTGCAATACTTGCTTTGCCAGTTGTTTTTATGAATTGGCGTCGGCTGTTGGAAAAACTAGACATAGCATTATTTTTTAAAGTACTTCTGTAAAGTTACTTTAATTGGCTGTAAAAAGCGGTAGTAAAATTCCTGGTTAAACAATTGCGAATCTCGCATGGCTTTATAGGTTAAGAATAGGCCAACAGGGATTAAAAATATACTAGACAACCACATGCCTGCGTACACAGACCATTGTTGCGACTTAGCTAATTTCTCTCCAAAATTATTCAACAAGAAAAAGACAACAAAGAAGGCAATGGCAGATACCATCGGTGTACCCAAGCCACCTTTTCTGATGATTGAACCCAGTGGTGCACCTATCAAAAACAATACAATACAGGCAAAGGAAAGGGTGAACTTTCGATGCCATTCAATGGCGTGCATTGTTTCGGAATGTTGTTGTTCATTGTAAATGGTCGCTAAGCTCAATAAATTATTTTGCAAAGATGAAAATTGATATCCTACGGATTCAACAATAGACATCCTGTCTGAACTTTGAATAATATCTTCCAATTTTTTTGTTGGCCCCACTTTGACTTGACTAAAAGCTTTGGTACTGTCTTTATACAGCATGAAGCGCAAGTAAGGGTAAATTTCCGCCCTAGCTTTTTTTATAAAAAAACTATCCATGGATTGTATAGAGTCGATCGCATGCTCCAATTGCCTTACACTCAACATTTTTGGATCATAAATTACATCAGTGGTTTTATTCATTTGAAAAGTCTTCAAATCAAAAACCTTTTTGTATTCTTTAAAGTAGAGTCTTGTAAATTCAGTATTGGTGGTTGCCCTGTATCCTTTTTCTTGATAACGCCAGCCGTTATACAAAATGAATTCTAGAAATTTTTTATCTGGTGTAACACGCATCACACCTGACTTTGCCATGATCATATTGTCTTGTAATCCAAATCTTTTTTCAAAAATAACAATGTCTCTAATCACACTATCATTGGCTTCTTTTTTTCCAAGCTTGATAATATAACCATCTATTTTATCATAAAATACGCCTTCCTTTAAATCAATCGCAGGCTTTGAAACAATGATCTCGTATTTTAAAGTTGTCAAGCGCATTTGAGAGACAGGAATAATATTGTTCGCCAATAAAAAAGCGATGCCTGATAAAACGAGGGCAAAAATAAAAAGGGGTCGCATAAAACGAACCAATGGAATCCCCGCAGATTTAATTGCAATTAATTCAAAACTTTCACCGAGGTTACCAAAAGTCATGATGGATGAAAAAAGCAATGCCAATGGAATGGCGGTTGTCAACATGCTCACCGACACCAGCCCCACCAGTTTCAAAATGATAAAGGTGTCAAGTCCTTTGCCCACTAAATCATCAATGTACAGCCAAAAAAATTGCATTGTCAGCACGAAAATAGAAATCGTCAATGCTGCTAAAAAGGGTCCAATGAAAGCCCTAAGAATTAGTATGTCTAATTTTTTGAACAAAATTGTAGTGCTAGCTACCTATTCTATGAAATAGCTCTTTGATTTGATAACCCCAAAGTTGGCTCTGGTCTTTGATTTCATTTTTTTCAGCGAAATCTTTGATTATCAATACAGTTTGATTTGAAATCTCTGTTTTCTCAATACAAAATTCGAAATATTCATTCTTTTCGCTGTGTAACCATCTAAAACGAATGAATTTATTTTCCTCTTGATCTAAAATCTCTGCCTTATCGGGCGTGCCACCATTCCATGAAAAACTGAACACATTCTCCCATTCATCCACTTTATCTGCGAACCACTCCTGCAAGCCAGACGCTGTAGAAAGGAATTCAAATAAAATAGCTGGGGAACATCTAACCGGGAACTCAAGTGTAAATAATTGTTTCTTACTCATAATATCTTATACCCTTTGCAGGGTTCGTTAGATGCAATAATATTAAATAAATGCTTGCTTCCAAGTATTTTTAGCACTTTATTCGTTAATAAACTGTAAAGACTTGATGGCGACATTTCATTTTAGAGATAATTATATTGATAATCAATATATTATGTCAAATTTTAAAATATATTTTTGGGTGTAATACGTCCTAAAATGGATAAAAAAAATGGCTGATTTTGGCTGCCTCTCAAGACTTATCTTTGCAAACTATAAAGACTAGAATATGTTCAATGCATTAAGTGAAAAATTAGAATCAGCGTTTAAACATCTAAAAGGGCAGTCCCGCATCAATGAATTGAATGTGGCGAACACCCTTAAGGATATCAGAAAAGCATTGTTGGACGCCGATGTGAACTTTAAAATTGCAAAAGAATTTACCGATAGTATTAAGGAAAAAGCGGTAGGAGAAAAAGTAATCAATGCCATTAGCCCAGGTCAATTGATGGTTAAAATTGTGCAGGATGAATTGACTGCTTTAATGGGATCAGAAGCTAGTTTGTTGGATACTTCAAAAAATCCAACCATCATTTTGGTAGCAGGTTTACAGGGTAGTGGTAAAACTACTTTCTCTGGAAAATTAGCGACTTATTTAAAAGCGCAAAAGAAATCACCTTTGTTGGTAGCTGCAGATATTTATCGTCCAGCGGCGATGGATCAATTGACTGTTTTAGCGGAGCAAATTGGGGTAGATATTTTTGTAGAGCGTGAAAATAAAGATGCAGTGTCTATTGCACAAAATGCAATTGCTTATGCAAAACAAAACAATAAAAATGTCATCATTATAGATACTGCTGGTCGTTTAGCGGTAGACGAATTAATGATGAATGAAGTGGCCAATATTAAAACTGCCATTCAACCTCAAGAAATTTTGTTTGTGGTAGACTCCATGACTGGACAGGATGCAGTCAATACAGCAAAGGCTTTCAACGATCGCCTTGATTTTACAGGGGTGGTCTTAACCAAGTTAGATGGAGATACAAGAGGAGGTGCTGCACTTTCGATTAAGTATACAGTGAACAAGCCAATTAAGTTCATGAGTAGTGGAGAGAAGATGGATACCTTGGATATTTTTTATCCAGAAAGAATGGCCCAAAGAATTTTAGGAATGGGGGACATCACATCTTTGGTGGAGAAAGCACAAGCGCAATTTGATGAAGAAGAGGCCAAGAAATTAGAAAAGAAAATTCGAAAAAATCAATTTGATTTTGAAGATTTTTTAACGCAGATACAGCAGATCAAAAAGATGGGTAACCTAAAGGATTTAATGGGGATGATTCCAGGAGTTGGAAAGAGTATAAAAGAGGTGGATATTAAGGACGATGCATTTAAGGGTGTAGAAGCGATTATACAATCGATGACTTTAATTGAAAGAAGAAATCCAGATACTTTAACGCCAAGTAGAAAAGCAAGAATTGCTAAAGGTGCAGGGAAAGATATTGCCGAGATCAATGCATTTATCAAACAATTTGACCAGATGAAGCAGATGATGAAGATGATGAATGGCAAAATGATGGGCGGTGGATTGGGGGGTAACTTCCCTGGAATGAAAAGATAGTAATCTTGTAACTAGTTGATTTTCAATTTCAATTCAGCTATTTTAGGTACAAGTGCTTGATTTTCTTGTCTAATTGCTCCTTCTGTAGTAACTTTGTCTCCTTAACCCTATTTGTTAACGCCTATAAATTTCTATTTAAAATGGCAGTAAAAATGAGACTACAGCGTCATGGTAGTAAAAAAAGGCCTTTCTACTTTATCGTAGTGGCTGACGGACGCGCACCAAGAGATGGTAAATTCATCGAGAAAATTGGTACTTACAATCCTTTAACAGTTCCAGCGACAATCAATTTAGATCGTCAAAAGTCTTTAGAGTGGTTAAACAAAGGTGCTCAACCTACAGACACCGTTCGCAGAATTTTATCTTTCAAAGGAGTACTTTATTTAAAACACTTATTACGTGGTGTTAAATTAGGCTTATTTGATGATGCTGCTGCAATGACTAAGTTTGAATCTTGGTATGCTGAGCACGAAACATCTATTGCTTCTAAGACAGATGCACACAAAAAAGCACAAGCTGCTAAAAAAGTGTATGTACCTGTAGTAAAGAAAGTAGCTGAGCCAGTTGCTGAACCAGTTGCAGAAGTTGCTACTGAAGAAGCGCCTGCTGAAG